>DASYOD010000119.1:0-25762 GCA_036008085.1 Terriglobales bacterium | reverse complement strand
GTGGGCCGCTAGCATCCGGGTTAAGCAATCATCCTGCTTTTCACGGAGAAAAACGTGGGCCGCTCTGGGTCAATTCTGATCATTGTTTTATCTTGCCTGACTCTTGGATTCGTTTCCTGGCGATTGGCTTTTGAACTACCGGCGTCGGCCGCGCAGGCTGGCCAAAGCCCCGAACTGGTGCGGACATCGAACCCGGCGCCGCGAGCAGAGAAGGCGGGGGAACCACCCACACTTGTGGCTGGGAGCATGCCTCCGGGCACTGCCCTGTACGTGGCGAAGCGCGGGGATACGGTTAGCCTGGTTGCGCATCACTTCCTGCAGCAGACGAGCTTTCTAACCTACACCCAGCTGAGTGATGCGATTCGCGAAGCCAGCGGGAACCCACAAGGGACTTACCTGAAATCCGGCCAGGAGTTGATTGTGCCGGGAATTTTGCCGGCGCCGATTGTCGAGAAAAGCATTCCCGTGGCGCGCGATTTCGAGGTGCGCGCGGTTTATCTGACTGGGGTGATGGCGGGCAGCGACAAAGGATTGAAGATCATTCGGCGGTGGCGTGAGTTGGGTGGGAACGCGGTGGTTTTCGACGTGAAGGATAGTGATGGAAGCGTTAATATTCCTTTCGATCACCCGCTGGCGGGTACACACCACATTGCTATCCACGACCTGCCTAAGTTTACGCATTTTCTGCATTCGCAGGGCATGCACGCAATTGCTCGCGTCGCAATTTTTCGTGACGAGCGACTGGTGGTCGCGCATCCTGAGCTGGCGGTAAAGTCCCATAAAACCGGTCAAGCGTGGCGGGAAAACGGCAAGCTGGTCTGGACCGACCCCTCGCAACCCAAAGTGCAGGAATACGATATTGCCCTGGCAAAGAAGGCGGCTGAGTCTGGCGTGGACGAGGTTCAGTTTGATTACGTACGCTTCCCTGCTGAGGGCGACCAGAAAGATGCCAGCTTCGTGTTCCAGACTGAGCATCCGACATGGCATCGTTCCGAGGTCATTGCTGATTTCCTGAAACATGCTTATGCGCAGCTGCACCCCACGGGCGTACTGCTTTCGCTGGACGTGTTTGGCATCATGGCGTGGCAACGGCCGGTCGATCTGGCGCACACGGGGCAGGACATCGTGCTCATGGCGAAGTATTGCGATGTGCTCTCGCCCATGATTTATCCCTCTCATTTCTTTGGCATGGATGGCATTGCGCATCCCGGCGATGCGCCGGAGCATTTTATCGGCGAATCCATGAAGCGGTTTGAACTCATCACTAAAGGCAGCGATGTGGTGATTCGTCCGTGGTTGCAGGCCTTCCGCTGGCGCACTTCGATTTACTCGCCGAAATATATTGAAGTGCAGGTGCAGACGGCGAAACAGACGGGCGGAATCGGCTTTCTCTTCTGGAATGCCAGCAACGATTACAGCAAACCTTACACTGCCATGCCTGAGATGCGGGCCGCTAAGGGGCAGTATTTCCGAGGAGATGAGTTGCCCCAGGTAGCTCACGCAGGGCCGGATCCGATTCCCAATGCATCCGGCCAAACCGCGAGTCACTAGTCGCCCAGCGGTAACAGCGGTTTCTTCAGTTCGGGACGCGCTCCTGCCGCGTCCCTTTTCGGCGCCTTAGGTCGAGAAGCCTCTCGACTATTTTCCTGCCTGAGTTATAATCTCGTAGTTTTAGTTGGGTCTCCTGCCTCCCCGTTTTGTACCGTGCTGCCTGTCTTGAGTGCCAGCAGGCGGGTCCGCCCACGGAAGAAATTTTGGCATCTAACGAAACTCCTTGCGGTACGCGCGAATCCAATCTTTAGGAGCGATCAATGGCGATTCAGAAGACGGCGAACATCTGGCACAACGGCAAGCTCATCCCCTGGGATGATGCGCAGATTCACGTAATGTCGCACGTGGTTAACTATGGCTCTTCCGTATTTGAGGGAGTTCGGTGCTATGCGCCGCCCAGTGGGCCGGCGATTTTTCGGGCACAGGAACACACACAACGGCTTCTGGATTCGGCGAAAATTTATCGTATTGATGTCGATTACACGCGCGAAGAACTGATTTCCGGCATGCTCGAGTTGGTGAAGGCGAATGGGATTTGGCCATGCTATATGCGGCCGATCGTCCTGCGCGGGTATGGCGAAGCTGGAGTCAATCCGTTCAATTCCCCGACTGAAGTTTATATTTGCAATTATCCGTGGGGAAAATATCTGGGCTCGGATGCTGAGCAAGGCGTGGATGTTTGCGTTTCGTCATGGACGCGCATCGCGCCAAATACGCTGCCGGCGATGGCGAAATCGGCAGCGAATTATATGAATTCCCAGCTGATCAAGATGGAAGCGATTATTAACGGTTACGTCGAAGGCATTGCGCTCGATGCGAATGGGTACGTCAGTGAAGGCTCGGGTGAAAATGTTTTCATTGTGCGCAATGGAGTGCTGCAGACGGCGCCTTTGGGCAACTCGGTGCTTCCGGGCATTACGCGCGATTCGGTTTTGCAGATTGCGCGCGAGCTGGAGATTCCAGTGTCCGAGCAAGGGATTCCGCGGGAGTTGCTGTACATCGCGGATGAAGCTTTCTTCACTGGAACGGCGGCTGAGATTACTCCCATTCGGTCAGTCGACAAAATCAGCGTGGGAAAAGGCGTGACTGGAGCCATAACTAAAGCCATTCAGAAAGAGTTTTATGGTATAGTTCGCGGCGAGAAAGCCGACCGGTTTGGATGGTTGACGCCGGTTCCGGTGGGCAGCAAGCAGCCGGTTACGGTTTAGAGGATTTCAAATTTTACAAATCCGGGGGGCGCTCAAACGGCGCCTCTTAAATTTTTGACTCCGTCTAGAAATAACATCTAAGGAGAAAACAATGGCATCACCACAGCAAGGCCCCACTCCGGAATTTGCCATCGCCTATCGCGACTTAATGCTGATGGGTCTGGAAAACGAAATGAAAGCTACGCAACGGGTGCTGGCCGCGATACCTGACGCGAAGCGTGATTACAAGCCTGATCCGAATGCGCGCACCGCGTGGGATTTGGCTTGGCATTTGGCATCGGCGGACGTCCAGATGCTCGACGAAATTGCCGATCGTAAGTTTGCCATGGATGCGCGCTTTAAAGAGGAGCCGAAGACGTCGGCGGAACTGGCCGCGTGGTACCAGAAGAATTTTCCACGGGCGATTGAGCGGGTGCGGGCGATGTCGGCGGAGGAGTTGCTGACTCCTGTTGACTTTTATGGCGTATTCACTCTGCCCGACGTCTTCTATCTGGGATTCGTAAACAATCACAGTATTCATCATCGGGGGGCGTTGGCAACTTATCTGCGTCCGATGGGGGCGAAGTGTCCGTCGATTTATGGCGGCAGCTACGATGAGCCTTTTCAGGGTGCTGAGTCTACCGCTGCTTGAGTTTTTTGGGGTCAAGGGAAAGCCGCCTTCCTGGCGGCTTTTTTATTGCTGGAGATTCTTTTGGCGCAGGAAATTACTTACGACTTCTTTTACGTCGCGGTGCTGACCGTCGACGGCGTAATTTAGCTGGCGCATTTCGGCGTCGGAAATTTTTCCGGTGAGTTGATCGAGAGCTTGTTTTACTTCGGGATGTAGAACGAGCGTCTCCTGGCGAATTATGGGCACGGCTTCATAGGGCGGGAAATAATGTTTGTCGTCGTCGAGAATGAACAGGTCAAGCGCTGGGATCAGGCCGTCGGTATTGTTGCCGGCTATCAGATCGACCTGTTTGTTCTCGAGGGCGCGGGTTAGCAGGCCGAGGTCCATGATTTGCGGAGGCTTCGCGAAATGCAGGCCGTAGGTCGCGGCGAGTCCTTTGTAGCCGTCGGGACGCTCCATGAATTCGTAGCCGAATCCGGCGCGCCACTTGGGTGCGTAGGGCGCGGCTTGCGAGATGGTTTTCAGTCCGAGGCGGCGCGCGTCGTCGCCTCTAACTTCGATGGCGAAAGTATCGTTGAAGCCGAAAGGCGCGCCCACGGCGAGGTTGAAGCTCTTGGCATATTCAGTTTTTACCTGATCGTAGACTTTTGCATGATCGCCGCTGGGCTTTTCCTTCAATACCGCCGTGAGAGCGGTGCCGGTGTATTCCGGATAGATATCGATGCGGCCTGCGAGAATGGCCTGGTGGCAGATGTAAGTACCGGCGAGATAGAAGCGGCGCTCGACTTGAAGATGAGTTTTGGATTCGATTTGCTGGGCGATCATTTCTCCGAGGATCAGTTGCTCGGTGAAATTTTTGGAGCCAACGACTATGCGATGTTCGCGGGAGGGGCCGCAAGCAGTGAGCGCGGTAACGAGGATGATTGCGCTGATTCGTTGAATCATGTTTGCCAAGACGTCTGTCATTCTGAGCGACGCGAAGAATCTGTGCACTCTGCGGCACCAGTGATACAGAGATCTTCGCTTTACTCAGGATGACAAAATTAGTGAGGACTGAGGCGTTTCTCAAGCCAGCCCAGGCTCACGTCAGCCAGCAAGGCCATAGTCGCGGCGGGAATGGCGCCCGCGAGAATTACTTGATTGTTGACCATGGCCAGGCCGCGAAAAATATATTCTCCGAGACCGCCGGCTCCGATAGCGGCGGCGATCGTGGCCAGCCCGACAGAAATTACCGTGGCCACGCGTACTCCGGCAATGATGACTCCCAAAGAGAGCGGCAGTTCGACTTGAAAAAGCAATTGCCGATCCGTCATGCCCATGCCGCGTCCCGCTTCAACCATGGCCCGATCTACACCTTGAATGCCAGCATAGGTATTGCGAATGAGCGGGAGTAGCGCGTACAGGGCTAGCGCGAGTATGGCGAGGCGGTCGGCTCGCGCGCCAATCCACGGAGCCGGCAGCAGGAATCCGAATAGTGCGAGGCTGGGGATCGTCTGAATGATATTCGCGCCGCCGAGTACGGGTTTGTTGAGAATGGGCCAACGCGTGATCAGGACTCCCAGCGGGATACCGATTAACACCGCGAGGAACGTCGAAATTCCTACCAGCTTCAAATGCTCGAAGGTTAGTTCGAGGACTTCATTGCGATTCTGTAGCATGAATTGCCAGACGTTCATGGTTCCTCGCTGCTTGCAAAGAGCTGTTCAGAGTGGGACGGGCGAGGACGCCCGTGCTCCATTTAACATTTAATGTTCAGGTCGGTGCCGAAAGCTTCTTTGTAGGCAATGGCCAATGGATCGTTTGAACTTAGAAACTCTTTAGACGTTTGCACGGTTACCAGGCGGCCCGCATCCATTAACGCAATGCGCGTGCCCAGCAGCAGAGCTTCACGCAAGTCATGAGTAACGAAGACAACGGTCTTGGCGAGGCGCTTCTGCAAATTTATAAATTCATGTTGCAACTCCGCGCGGGTGATCAGGTCGAGGGCGCCGAACGGTTCGTCCATAAGCATGATGGGAGGGTCGGCCGCCAGAGCGCGGGCTACACCCACCCTTTGCCGCTGGCCGCCCGACAGTTCACGAGGATAACGGGAGGCGATTTCGGGGTCGAGTCCAACGAGTTCGAGTAATTCTTTTACTCGTACGTGAATTCGATCGGCGGGCCACTTTTCGATCTTCGGAACCAAGCCGATATTTCGTTCGACGGTGAAATGAGGGAAAAGTCCAACCTCCTGTATTACGAAGCCGATCATGCGGCGCAGGCGGATTACGTCCCAATCGCTCGTCGGGCGCGCCTCGACAATAATTTCTCCGCTGCTGGGGGTGAGCAAACGATTGATGAGTTTGAGAGTGGTGGTCTTGCCGGAACCACTGCGGCCCAGCAGCACTAGGGTTTCTCCGCGCTGCACTTCCAGGTTGAGGTCGTGGAGCAGTTCGCGTCCGCTGTCGCCGTTCACTTTATATGCGACGTTACGGAATTCAATGGCTGGGCGCGAGTTGGGAGAGTCGTTCATCGATTGTTCTTGTAGCTTTCAATTCACCGTTCGTTCTCCGAGGACAGGATGCCCTCGGGACAGCCGGCGAGACGCCGGCGCTACAAAACTTCGTATGCCGATGGAGGCAGGCCGGTAATGCGAATGCCGGAATGGCCTTTGTGCCTGATGTTTAGTCCGATCAATAAGGCGGTGATCTGCTCCAGGATGCGGGCGTTTTCCAATTTGCCGCCATCGATTGCGCGTACTCCGGAAATTTTTTTGGCCAGGCTGCGCACCACTTGATTGGCATTAGGATCGTCGCCACAGACAATCGCATCGCAATCTACCGGGCCATCGGCGTTCAGCAACTCCGCTCCCAGATTCTGAAAAGCGGCTACCACCGAAACATCTTTGGGCACAAGTTCCGCAGCCTGTTGCGCGGCGGAGCCTTGCCACACGCCGAGAGTTCGGGTCGCGCGGCCGCCAACACTTGCGGCAAGGGGCACAGTGGCGTCGATCACGATACTGTTGGGCCGAATCGCCGGTTTGATTTGTTTGAGCAGAGTTGCGTGGCCCTCGAACGGAACTGTGAGCACGATCAAATCCGCGGCACTGCAAGCGGCGATGTTTTCGCTGCCCGAAATTTGTGTGCTGGCTCCGACTTTCTGTTTAATTTTTTCAGCCGTATCCTGAGCGCGCCTGGCATCTCGAGAGCCGACGATCACCGTCTCTCCGGCTTGCGCCCAGCGCAAAGCCAGGCCGAAGCCTTCGGGTCCAGTGCCTCCGAGAACCGCGATGGGCCGGTCTGCGCTCATGGAAGTAGGGTCACGCAAACTCCGGTTCGAGCAAGTGCTCGCAGCTGAACGCTTCTGGTTGTAGTTTGAGATTGATTTTTGTGTATACGGTGTTGCGCTCGGCAGGAATACGGCCAGCCTCTAGAATGAGCGCATGAAAATCTTCAGGGCTGGTGTATTGCCCGGCTGTGGCTCCGGCTTCGCGGGAGATATTTTCTTCCATCAAGGTTCCGCCGTAGTCGTTGGCTCCGGCATGCAAGCATAGCTGAGATAGATTACGATTGAGCTTTACCCATGACACCTGAATATTATTAATGGCGCCGGCGAGCAGAACTCGCGCGAGCGCGTGGATTTTGAGGTGTTCTGCGAGTGTTGGACCTGAGCGCGCAATTCCTTGATGGAAGAGCAAAGTGTTCTGATGAACGAAGCCGAGCGGAACAAATTCGGTGAAGCCGCCGGTTTGCTGTTGGATTTCGCGAAACAGCAAAAGTTGATTGACCCAGTGCTCGGGTGTTTCGACGTGTCCGTACATTAGTGTGGACGTGCTGCGAATGCCGCAGGCGTGCGCGGTGCGAATGACATCTTTCCATTGCTCGGTAGAAAGCTTGTTGCGCGAAAGCACAAAACGAACGTCGTCGTCGAGAATTTCGGCGGCCGTACCCGGCAGAGTGTCGAGGCCGCTGTCGTGGAGCATCTGGAGATAATCTTTCAGCGGCAGGCCGGTGAGTTCCACGCCGTAAACGATCTCCATTGGCGAAAAAGCGTGAATGTGCATGCCGGGAACGGCTTGCTTTACTGCGCGCAGGATGTCGCGATAGTAAAACGGCGGCAAGCCATGGGGCAAGCCGCCTTGAATGCAAACTTCGGTGGCGCCAATTTGCCAGGCTTGCGCGGCCTTCTGCGCGACTTGTTCCAGCTTAAGAAAATAGGTGTCGGATTCGCGAGGACCGCGGCTGAACGCGCAGAATTTGCATCCGACAAAACAAATGTTGGTGAAATTAATATTGCGATTGACCACATAGGTAACGATATTTCCTACCAACTCGCGGCGTAAGGCATCAGCGGCAACGAGCAGGCCGAGAAGATCATCGCCCTCGGCCTGTGCCAGCAGCCCGCACTGTTCGCGGCTGAGCGTGCCGCCGTCGAGTGTTTCCATCACTTGTTCGATTGCTGACCGGGTTTCGCCGCTGATGCGAGGAGCGATGTCCGCCCACTCGAGCGAAGGAAAGTTTTCTAATTCTGAAGGAGCGAGAGCGCGCGTCATACAATTCTCCTTACGACATCAACGAAACAAATCGTTCGCGGCTGGACGAATCAATTCCTTAGCCCGCCCCCGAGCAGGCCGATAAGCGAACCCTCGAATGATACACGCTGGCGTGCGCGCCAGCTTGCCGCAGACCAGGCCTGCCGCACAAGCCAGCTCGTCGGCGACAGCTTCTATAGTGACGCGGAGAGGATAGCTGTGCGGATCGCGTTGCCCGCGATAATCGTGCAAGGCTTTCATTCCGGCAACACCAATTGCGACTTCGGTTAGACCTTCGCGCCACGGCCGTCCGAAACTATCAGTGATGATGACCGGGATGGAAAGCTTCAGTCGCTTTTTCAGCTGGCGATGCAACTTTGAGGCAGATGCGTCGGGGTCTTTGGGGAGGAGCAGAGCGTGGTCGCCTCCGTCGACGTTGGAAGCGTCTACGCCGCTGTTGGCGCAGATCAGGCCGTGACGAGTTTCGGTGATGAGGACGCCACGTTTGCGCCGAACTATTCGCTTGCTTTCCTGTAGAGCCACTTCGGTTACGCGAGCGTCGAGTTTGTAACGCCGCGCCCATGCTCGCGATGCGGCGGAGGGAGTGATTTTTTCCAGGGAAACAAGTTGGCCCTCCGCCTTGGAGACGATTTTGTGTTTCACGATCAGGATGTCGCCTTTTTGCAGCGACAGATTCAGATGCTGCAGAGCCTGGATAAGTTTTTCTGCCAGGGAGTCACCCGGTCGGATTTCGTCGTCCAGCGAAACAGGGATGATGCGCATTTCGCGTGATTGACCGATGCCTGCCATGCTCGCTTGCTCGTTTACGAAAAAGTACGACGATCGGTTGAGAACAACGTTGCGTTCGAGAATGCGCTGCCGAGCTTTGCTCGGCCTAGCCCCTTCGATTCGCTCAACGCAGGCTCGCGAGACGCCCGTCCCTACACGTGGCATGGCTAGTTCAGTCATTCGTTTGCTGCAATGGGAAGACTAGTCAGGTCCCACTGGCGAATCAGGCGCTGGGCGCGGGTTTCGCCGGGGGCTTCCGCCAGTTGGTGCAGGTCGGAAGGGTTGTCGATATCGAGAGCGATTCCGGGAAGCGAAATAACTACGCATGGCTTGTCGGTGGCGCGTGCGGCGGCGAGATGCGGTTTGAAGCTGTCGTTTCCAAAACGCAGCGGAAATAATCCCGCGGGACGTCGAAACGCTGCATTCGTACCGCGACCGTCGGCGGCGGGGACGAGCACAGAACCCTCAGCTGGCGCGGCTTCCAGAATCCTTTTAATCTCGGAGGCCTGGATCAGGGGAATGTCGGCCGGAATCACTAGCGTACTGTCGATCCCTTGCTCCTCGCAGAACCGGGTTGCCATTTCGATGGCATCGGTCTCACTACGATTTGAGTTATCAGGAATGATTTGGACTTCGAATCGCCGCGCGAGTTCGACCGCAAACGGATCGCTGGATACGATGCTGACTTCGGTCGGTCTGACACACGTGTGCAGCGTTTCGAGCACATCAAAAAGCATGGCCTGAGCCAGGCGGGTACGAGTTGGTTGATCGAGCATCGATGCCAGGCGCTGTTTAGCATTGGCGAGGCTCTTCACCGGAATGAGGATCATGAGATGTCTGCCGCCCGCGCGCTTTCGGCACCCAGCAAGGCAAGTACGGTCCGCGCCAGTTTGGCTTTATCTTCGGCGGTACGCATGATTGTGTTAGTGCAGTGTACGCGGAGACCAGGGCGAACCAACTTCTTGGCGGCTTCCTGGTCGCGTACATCTGCGATTAGAACATCGAGGAAATCCTCGTATGCCTTCGCTATCCCGGCAATCGAAACAGGCAGTCCTTGCGCAGCCATCAAAGCGCCGGCGGGGCCCGACACTGCGGCGTTGTTGACGATGGGGCTGATGGCGCCAACGATTGCTTGAGTTTTCCCCAGTGCTTCCCGAATCTCGGCGACTGCAAGGATTGGGCCGATGCTGCTGACGGGGTTGCTCGGAGCCAGGATCACGACGCTGGCAGACATGATGCAATCGATTACGCCGGGTGCGGGTTCGGCATCGCTCGAACCGGCGAAACGAACTGATTTGACCGGGTCCTGATACCAGCGCTGCACAAAATATTCCTGAAAGCTGAGTTCGCCCACAGGTGTGTCAACTCTGGTTTCGACCCGCGAATTGCTCATGGGCAGGATTCGCGCCGAGACGCCTAGTTTGTCGCAGATTGCTGTTGTGGCCTCGCTCAGAGTTTTTCCCTGAGCCAGATATTTCGAGCGGAGTAGGTGCACCGCGAGATCGCGATCGCCCACATGAAACCAGATAGGCTCAGCCAGTTCGCCCATGGCCTGCAGACAATAGAATGTGTCGCCCTTTACACCCCAGCCGCGCTCCTTGCTGAGCAGGCCAGCCATGGCGTAGGTGATCGAATCCAAGTCGGGCGAGACGTATAGTCCCCACCACTCCAGATCGTCTCCGGTGTTCACGATGAAGGTAAATTGATCCGCCGGCGCAACTTGGCGAAGGCCTTCAACAAATTTTGCTCCGCCGGTGCCGCCTGTAAGCACGACAATCATGCGAGTCTCCGCGCATAGCCTTGATGGTCCGCGACGGCAGCGATTTTGTCAGAAAGTAAGCCCGGTTTTGCGGTGAGCGCCGGCACAAACTCAGGATAGACCGGCAAGCGTTGGCGCAAGCAATATCCCTTCGCTTCGGTTCGCGAGTTCAGGTGTTCAAGATGCGGCCAGGGCTTTTCCGGATTGATGAAATCCGGCGTCAGCGGCGAGACTCCACCCCAGTCGTTGATGCCGGCGTCGAGGAAATCATCGTAATACGGAGCGGAAAGGTTGGGCGGGGCTTGAATGTTGACCTCTGGCATGAGCAGGCGCGCGACGGCAATGGTGCGCATCATTTCCCCTTGCGTGGGTTCGGGTGAGTCGTGCATGGGGGTTTCGGGCTTGGCGCGAAAATTCTGAATGATCACTTCCTGGATGTGGCCGTAGCGGCGATTCAGGTCGCGAATCGCAAGCAGCGCGTCCACGCGATCCTCAACAGTTTCGCCAATGCCGATGAGCAAGCCCGTAGTGAATGGAACATTTTGTTTGCCCGCTTCTTCAATCGTGTGCAGCCGTTTGCCCGGAACTTTGTCGGGCGCGTTATCGTGGGCTGCACCGACTGCTAGAAGCGAGGCATTGGTGGTTTCGAGCATTAAGCCCATGCTTGGAGAAACCTTCGCCAGGCGCGCAATCCAATCTGCACTCAGCAAACCAGAATTCGGATGTGGCAACAGCGTGGTTTCGCGAAGCACCAATTCGCACATGGCCTCGAGGTAATGGAGAGTGGATTTATATCCGAGATAGCGCAGAGTCTCGCGCATCTCACGAAATGCGAGTTCAGGCTTATCACCCAAACTAAATAGCGCCTCGCTGCATCCCATTTTTTCGCCCGCACGCGCCACATCCAGTACTTGATTGGGCGTCATGGTGTGCGCGCCTGGTTGGCCGGGATCGCGGCGGAAGGTGCAATAACCGCAGTAGTCGCGACAAAGGTTGGTGAGAGGAATAAAAACCTTGCGGGAATAGGTCACGATGCCTGGCTTAAAATTTTGCCTTGCCGCCACGGCAGCTGAGAGCAATAACGGAAGCTGGTTGTCTGAACAGCTGATTAGCTTGCAAGCACATTCCCGGGAGAGCGCCGCCTCCGAGAGCAGTGACTCGACTCGGGCACTCGAAGGGCAATCGATCAAATCTATTTGTCCTGCACCCACAATGACGAAATTCTACATTAGAAAGACCTGGAGGACGCTATTGGGTACCGGCACTGGGGACGTGATAAAACTCTGAAGTGCGGTACGCAGAGCTAAATCTATATCGAGCCCGAGGCATAGTCCGGACCACGATTACCCAGCGAATCTCTCATGGCGGTTACGCAGACTGAATTCCGCAAGGCGATGGCCAGCTTTGCCACTGGGGTTACGGTCATCACCGTCGACTTCGAAGATGAAGTTCACGGCATGACTGCCAACGCATTTGCCTCGGTATCGCTAGATCCGCCGCTGGTGCTGGTCTGCGTTGATCACCAGGCGCGCACCCACGCTCACCTGCATGCCAAGAAACGTTTTGGAATAAATGTGCTGGCCGAACATCAGAATGCGATTTCGCAGTATTATGCCGATCCCAACCCGACTCACCGTCACGCTGAGCGAGAGGCGGGGGCTCGCTTCGACCGCACGGAGCTCGGTACGCCGGTCTTGCACGATGCCCTCGCTTATCTAGAGTGTCGATTACACACTGTGCAAGATGCGGGAGACCACACGATCTTTATTGCGGAGGTGGAGGACGTGGTTGTGCGCCCGGGGTCGCCGCTCCTGTATTTCCGAAGCGAATACCGGAAAATCGGGACAAAGCATTAAGAGCATTAATTTCGAAACGGCGTCGCCCTTGCCCATTTTTTATTTTTTGTCGGGTAGTCGTGAGACCATTTCGTTTGTTAAGCTTATTGGCCCGGCGCGGCTTCGATTAGCTAATTTTTCTTCGCTCCTAAGAGTCGACGAGCGGGTTCGTGCAGGGCTGAAAAGAACCAATGTATCCGCGAGCATTTCACTATCATCGCGCCGGTTCTCTAAAAGAGGCCACGGCCATGCTGGCCGAGCTTGGACAAGACGCCAAGCTGCTGGCCGGCGGACAGAGCCTCATCCCACTGATGAAGTTACGTTTCGCGAATCCAATCCATCTCGTGGATCTGAATTTTATACCTGGCACGTCTTACGTTAACGAAAACGATGGCAATCTCTGCTTCGGCGCGTTGACCCGGCATGCGGAGATCGAGTCCTCCGCTGTGGCTGGCAGAATACCTATTCTTCACGATTGCGCGGCGGGAATTGCGGATGTGCAAGTGCGCAACCGCGGTACGATTGGCGGCTCGCTGGCGGAAGCCGATCCCAGCGGCGATTGGGCGACCGTACTTTTCACGCTCACTGCGGAAGTCCGCTGTCTTGGCACTAAGGGGGAGCGCACGATTTCTGTCACGGACTTTGTCAAGGATGCATACACGACCGATCTGGCTCAGGACGAGTTAGTCAACGAAGTAGCAGTTAAAATTCCGCGTAAAGGAAGCGGCGGCGCTTATCTGGCCTTCAAGCGGTCTGCTCCCGTCTATCCGACAGCGAGTGCCGCGGTCCAACTTACTTTGGAGGGTGATATTTGCGAGGATGCGGCGATCGCTTTGGGATGCGTTGGCCTGACTCCAATCCGAGTGAGGGATGCCGAATCTGCTATGCGTGGGCAAACGCTGAGCGAGAAAACAGTCGCGAGCGCCGTGGAAGCGGCTCGGGCGGCGGCCGATCCGCAATCTGATATGCGCGGTTCGGCCGAGTATAAGCGCACTCTCGTCGGCGCTCTGGTAAAGCGGGCGATTGATATTGCAGTGCGCCGGGCCCATGGCGAGCAGGTTGAGGCGAGTCACATCTATGCGTAATGTGATCCATGTCTGACCGCATTGAAAACATTTCGATACGGTTGAAAGTCAACGGAAAGCCCTATTCGCGTTCAGTTGAGCCGCGCAAACTATTGGTTGAGCTGCTGCGTGAAGACCTCGATCTCACTGGAACTCACGTAGGTTGCGACACCAGCTACTGTGGCGCGTGCACTGTGCTGATGAACGGTGCAGCGGTTAAGTCATGTACCGTGTTCGCGGTGCAGGCCGACGGCGCGGATATTCTCACAGTCGAGGGCCTTGAAAATAACGGTGAGCTGCATCCGATCCAAAAAGCATTTGGCGATTGCTACGGATTGCAATGCGGGTATTGCACGCCGGGGCTGATGCTATCGGCGTTGCAGTTGTTGTCACAGAATAAACAACCAAACGTAAAGGAAATACGCAAAGCGATCGCAGGAAATACTTGCCGCTGTACGGGGTACCAAAATATTTTGAAGGCGATTCAAGTGGCGGCGCAGAACATGAAAGGTGCTTGAAAGATGGCAATCAAGTTTGCCGGCGAATTTGAAGTGAAGCGCGCGCCCGAAGAGGCCTACGACTTCCTGAGCGATCCCGGCAAATTTGCTGCGCTGCTGCCGGATTTTCAAGGCCTGTCGATACAGGACTCGACTCACTTCACGGTGAAAGTAAACGCCGGTATTTCATATATCAAAGGCACCGCCGAAGTGAAGATGGAACTGGTGGAGGCCGAGCGTACGAAGCGGGCGCTGTATAAAGGCCAGGGAAGCATGGCTGGGGGCAATGTGTCGCTTACGGCGAGCTTTGATTTGTCGCCGCTCGACGGTGGCAACGGCACGAAAGTTAAATGGCAGGGTGAGGCGCAGATCTTTGGCCGCTTGGCATCGGTAGCTGGTGGCCTGCTGGAACCTTTGGGGAAAAAACAGGTTCAGAAATTGATTGATGGATTGCAGGCGGCGATGGCTTGAGGGGTGCGACGGCGAGATGCCGTCGCGACAGCCGGCGAGACGCTGGCGCTATGTGAGGAGACGGGTTGAGTAAAAAGGATGTTGCTACAAATTGGGTGGGGCAGGCGCTTCCGCGCAAGGAAGAGAATCGATTGCTGCGCGGGCGCGGCAAGTTCGCCGATGACATAAAGCTGCGCGAGATGATGTATCTGCGATTCGTGCGCTCACCCTATGCGCACGCGAGGATTGTGAGCGTCGATGTTTCGGCCGCCGAGGCACTCGCGGGAGTGGCTTGCACGCTAAGTGGTGCTGAGATCGCGGCGCAGACGCAGCCATTCATCGAAATCGCGCCGGATCCTGGCGGCAAGATCAAAGATTATCCGCTGGCTGTTTCCAAAGTGCGTTATCAGGGCGAGCCCGTAGTGGCTGTGGTGGCCGAATCTCCGAGCTTGGCCGATGACGCTGCGGAGTTGGTGCAAATCGAATATGAAGCGCTCGATCCCATAGTGGACGCGGAAACGGCCTTGACGGATAAAAGCATCCTGCACAACGAAGCTGGCACGAATCGTGTCTGGAATGGGGTGTTCGAATATGGAGATGTCGATAAGGTGTTTAGTGAGGCAGCATACATCGTAAACATCGAGAAGATGCATTTCCACCGTTTTTCCAGCACGCCGCTCGAGAACAACGTGGTCATCGCGCAGTGGAATCCGAAGGACGACCGCATTTATTACGAGTGCAATAATTCTTTCCCATCTTTCGCAATTCAATTCTTATCAGCGCATCTTGGCGTCCACATCGATCGCATACGCGTGGAGACCTCGGATATCGGGGGGAGTTTCGGAATCAAGATCACCAGCTATCCGCAGATGGCGGTGTGCGCACTGGCTTCCAAGAAAGCAGGAGGGCGGCCGATCAAGTGGGTTGAGACCCGTTCGGAACACATTACTTCCAGCGCCCACGGCAACGAACGCACTTTTCGCGACACTCGCGTTGCGCTCGACCGGAGCGGAGTTATCACCGGGCTGGTGTCACGACATATTGATGACTGCGGCGCTTACCCTCGGTACGAGCCGCTCGGCTGCGTAATCTGGTCGCAGGTGTTTCCTGGCGTTTATCGTTTCAAGAATGCGCGCATCGACTTCATACAGGCAGTCACGAATAAGTGTCCGGTCGGCCCCAATCGCGGGTATTCACGCATGCAGCACCTGTGGTTTCTGGAGCGCGTGATCGACATTTGCGGGCATGAGCTTGGAATTCCCGCCGATGAGATCCGGTTGCGCAACTACATTCGCCCCGAGGAGTTTCCTTACACGACGCCGAATGGTTGCGTCTACGATTCAGGAAACTACCCGAAAATGCTGCAAGTGGCGAAAGAGCGCATCGGCTGGGATGAATGGAAACGCAAACAGGCCGCGGCACGCAAAGAAGGCCGGCTGATCGGAATTGGCATCGGCACTACGCTCGATTCGGGTACGAATAATTTTGGCCAATCGCAGATCGTGAATCCCGGCGCGCCGTTTTCCGGCAACTCGCAAGGGGCTAACTGCAAGCTGGATATTTATGGCGAAGTCGTGGTTTCAGTTGGTTCCTGCCCCCAGGGCCAGGGACACGAAACGACCGCGGCGCAGGTCGTCGCCGACGTGCTGAATATTCACCCCGATCGTATTACGGTGCGCACCGGATTCGACACTGAACGCAACGTCCACACCGGATTTTCCGGAACTTATGCCAGCCAATTCGCTGTGTCTGGGCTCTCTGCGGTTCATGGGGCTGCACAAAAACTGAGAAAAGAAATAAGCCGTCTGGCTGCATTTCTTCTCGAAACCAAGGAAGACGATCTTGAATTCCGCACCGGCGAGCAGGGTCCTGAGATTCGCGCCACGAGCAGCGGAAAGTCGGTCAATTACTGGGGGCTGGCAAATATCGTGAACGTGAACAGCGCAGTGCTGCCGCCCGAGTTATATGAGCTCACACTGAATTGTCGTTACATCTGGCGTGCGCCCTTCAAAGTGCCGGACAAGGAGAAAAAATACGGCAGCCTGACGCTGACCTACGCCTCTCAGCTCCACATCGCCGTGGTTGAAATTGAGCGCGATACTTTCATTCCCCGTATTCTGGATTATGTCGCGGTCGATGATTGCGGCACCGTGATTAATCCACCGATTGTCGAAGGCCAAGTCTATGGCGCAACTGCGCACGGCATCGGCGCGGCACTGATGGAGAATTGTGTATACGATGCGGTTGGCAATATGCTAACCGGCACCTTCAGCGACTACACGCCCATCACGGCGATGAATATGCCAAAGGTGAAATACGACCACATAGAAACTCCGTCGCCGCACAGTTACAGCGGAGCCAAGGGCATGGGCGAGGGCGGAGCCGCTCCCCTCCACACGATTTCCGCGGCATTGCAGGATGCACTTTTTGCCCGTGGGATTGTGATCGATGATTCGTTCAACAATGCCGATAGTTTGTTTCGCGCGATGGTGGAAAAGGAGATCAGTCAAACCAAGAATTTGGTAAAAGTGGAAAGGCGAGTGTAGCGCCGCCGTCTCGGCGACCCGATGGGCGACCCCCGCCGCCAGACGGCGGTGCGAGGAATGAAAAAAGTTTGCATTGTCGGATGTGGCGCCATTGGCAGCCTGTACGCGGCGCATCTGGCGCGGGTTGCGGAGGTATGGGCTTTCGTCCGCCGCGAAGATCATGCGAACGCTCTAAATCGCGACGGCCTGCACGTTTCAGGAAAGCACGAGTTTCATGTGTCTCTCAAGGCCACGACACAACCGGAGGAACTCCCCGACTGCGAGCTAGCTATCGTCGCAACAAAAGCGAGGCAGGTTGAGGAATCCATTTCAGCCATTGGCAATCATTTCGATCGTGGTGCAGTTATTTCTGCGCAGAATGGGCTGGGGAGCGAAGAAATTATTGCCACCCACACTGGCGGACAAGTCATTCGGGGCACGACTTTCATGAGTGGCACGAAGCACAGCGATACGCATGTGCAGTATGAGCTCGACACCGCAACCTGGATTGGCCCCTTCGAGCCGCGCCGCACTGCCTACAAGCTCGTAGAAGAAGCAGCGGACTTGATCAAAGCCAGCGGATTGAAGGCCGAAGCTCTGCACGACGCGCGCCCAGCGCAATGGTCGAAGCTGATTTTCAATGCCTCAGTCAACGGAGTATCCGCGCTAACCGGGTTGCCGCATTCGCCGCACTTTGCCGACGAATTGGAGTTTTCTTCTCTCGGACATCTGCTGCACGAATTAATCGAAGAAGGAAAAACAGTGGCAGCGGCGGCAGGCATACAGCTCCATGACGATCCGTGGGGAATGAATAAGATTGGCGCAATGACCAACCATCCGCCATCGATGCTGTATGACATTCGCCACCGATCGCCGACTGAAGTCGATTTCCTCAGCGGCGCAATTGCGCGGGAAGCCATGCGTGCTGGTGTGCAAGCGCCGTTGCACACGGCAGTGTACCGACTTATAAAAGGCAAGGAAGCATCGTGGATGTTTAAAGATGAGAATCTCCCAGTCACACCGTAAACATCGGGATTGAATTATGCCGTGGCCGATTGATGAAGCGAAATTAAATCGCGTTCGCGCTCTCATGAAAGATCGGGATTTGACCGCGCTGGTCGTACGCGCGCCTGACAATGTGGTGTATCTCGCGAATTATTGGTGCATGAAAGGCTATGATGCGGTGGTATTTCCCTGTGAAGGAGAGCCAACGCTAATCGCGTTGGAGCCGCAATTGGCCGATGCCGAGCGAAATTCGTGGACGAAAGATATTCGATTGTTTAAGGGCTATCACGAGAGCGATTCTCGACCGCCCCAATATCGCGCGCTCGATCTCGCCCTAGCAACGTTGAAGGAACGCGGCCTCACTGACAAAATAGCCATCGAACTCAACATGGGGACGCAGTCTGCTGACCGCATGGTGGGCGAACCCACGACGCCAACCCAGATGTATTTCGATGCGTTTGGAGAAGTTGCGGGTCAAATAGTCGACTCTACGCCGCTGCTCAACGAAGCACGTTCCATAAAGACGCCACAAGAAATCGAGCGCATGCGAATAGCGAATGAACTGGCCGCGTTGGCCATGGATTACACTCGCGAGCACATGCGACCCGGCATGAAGGAAAGCGAAGTGGGCGGAATGTACGAAAGCTTCGTGCACGGACTGGGCGTGGGATACAAGGGGAAAGTGGAAATGGCGCGTGGTTTCACGCTGGTCTGGTCGGGCAAAGGGATCGCAACATTCACCGCGACCGGAGATCGTCCCATTCAAAATAATGAGCCAACTTTGTTCGAAATTTGGGTTTGTGTGGATGGATATTGGACCGACCTCACCAAGAACGCATGTCCCGGCGAACTCACACCCGATTATCACAAGCTGCTCGATTTGTTGCTCAGCGTTTTCAATGAGGCAATTTCGTTTGCGCGGGATAGCGCTGACTTTCCCGAACTTGATCGTCTGATTCGGGCGCGGATTGCGGAAGGCGGGTATCCGGGACAGCCGTCGCATCCGATTTGTCACGGCGTGGGAGCACGGGCGCACGAGTTTCCATATGCGCATCAGGCGGGAAAAGGCACCATCAAAGAAGGGATGGTGCTGGCGATCGAGCCGGGAATTTATTGGCCGGGCGGCGGCGGCCTGCGTGTCGAAGATAATTTTCTGATTACCGATGCAGGCAATGAAAAACTGTGCACTTATCCGGACGATTTTCGTCTGGCAGGACGCCACTGAGAAAGAAAACTTTGGCCAAATCAAATAAAGGTTCCGCGTCGAGACTCAACCCGAAACTGATCGAGAAAATTCTCTCTGAGGTCCGCGAAGAAGAAATCGTGGCCATGTGTTGCGATGTCATAAACATTCCCAGCCCGACGGGCGAAGAAGCAAGAATGGCGGAACATATCCGCGCCGCGTGGGAATCAATGGGTCTCGAGGTTACATGGCAGGAGGTTGAGGAAGGGCGTGCCAACGTGGTTGCCCGGTGGGAAGGAGCGGGCAGCGGGCGCTGCCTCATGTTCAATGGCCACATGGACACTTCCAACACTGGCCGGGAAGACTTCCTCACGGGAATCGGCTACAAGCCGAATGCCCTGATTAAAGATGGCATGATTTATGGCCTCGGCATCTACAACATGAAAGGCGCGCTGGTTTGCTATACCCATGCGGTGAAGGCGCTACAACGCGCGGGTGTGCAACTTCAAGGAGACGTGATTCTGGCGGCCGTCGCGGGGGAAATCGAAAAAACACAATGGAGGGAATTTCGCGGGCGCGAATATCGCGGCTACGGGGCGGGCACCCATTATCTGGTAAACCATGGAGTGCTGCCTGACATGTGCATCTTGGGCGAGCCGACTGATATGCAAATTATCCTCGAACATTACGGATCGCTGTGGGTGCGCATTTCTACCAGCGGAATGTATGTTCACAGCGCGTTCGCTGCTGGACGCGCGGAACGCAACTCCATCCGAAGACTTTACGATGTGCTTGGCCCGGTGTTGAAATGGGCAAAAGGATGGGAGCAGAAAACTGCATATCGAGGACGAAGAGGCGTGGCGAATCTCGGCTGTATTCGCGCGGGACAGCCCTGGCGCGTCAGCCGAACTCCCGAGCGCGCTGAGTTGTTTCTCGATTTGCGCGTGCCACCGCAGATGTCAATGCAAGGCGCGCGGCGCGCAGCGAAATCGCTTTTCGTGGACTTGAAACGGCGCTTTCCAGACTACGGATTGGAGTTTGAAACGTACGTCTCAGTGCCGGGCGCGAGCATTGCGCCTGACCACCCGATGGTAAAAGCGATTGAGATGAATCACGAGCGGGTGATGGGCCAGCCTCCGAAGCGCGATGTGGTGCTATGGTGCTCGGATGCTTCGGTGATGACGCGATACGGTATCGAGACCGTGAATTACGGCCCTTCGAGCGGCCCGCGCGATGTCGATGGGGAGAAAGTAAGAATCAAGACGCTGGTGGATATTGCGAAGATTTACGCGTTGACTGCTGCCGAGCTTTGCGGCGTGCAGTAGACGATTCGGAATGGTTTTGCAGGGTGCCGCTTAGGAATAGTTTTGGGTGGAGCAGCGCTTCAGCGCTGCAATAAGTGTCGTTAATGAGTTTGGGCTTTAGCCCCTGAGGGATTCTTGCCAAGCCAACTCGAAATCGACCGCCGTTACAAAAATATTCGGACCGCTATGCAGCGCGCGGGCCTCGATGCACTCGTCGTCTGCGGCAATCAGTACGCGGGTTTCGAAGGCGCAGTGTTGTACGTGTCAGGGTTCGAAATTGTGCATCGCTATGTCTATGCCGTGCTCCCATTGGAGGGTGATCCTACACTAGTCTTTCCCCGCGAGGCTCGCTGGATTGGCGACAAAGTAAAGCCCTGGGTAAAGGATCACGTCTGGCCTGATATTCCTGGACAGTGGATTTCCAGCCGGGCGCGGGAGCGCGGATGGAAGCGGGTTGGAGTCTACGGCATGAATTTCATTATGGCGGTGCGCGATTACAAAGAACTGGTCAGCGCACAATTCGAAATGGTTCCTTTCGATTTCGACTTTGATATGGCACGCGCAGTCAAGAGTGAAGAAGAACTGTCTGAAGTCCGGGATGCTGTGGATATCATCATCGATGGATTCTGGGCCATGGTCGCGGGCTACGAACCGGGCAAGACAGAAGCAGAAATCATGGCCCCCGCCGTCGAACGCTTCTTTGCCCGCGGCGCCGGTCCACGCATGATGAACATTCTTCTTTCGGGCACTGATGGAGAGGCCGAAGCGTCTTTTAAAGTTCCGGGGCATCGCATTACTGCCGCCGACGATTTACTTCTTTATTCTCTCGAAGTCACCGGGGTGGGCGGATACTGGGTGGAATTTTCGCGTCCGTTAATTCGCGGCAGGCTAAGTTCACGAACTCAGGCCATGGCCGATGCGTATCCCCACGCTTTGGAGGCTGCGCGAAAGTTGATGCGCGAAGGTGAAATGGCCAGCAATGTTCATCGGATTGTTGCCGAAACTTTTGCCAGGCACGGATTTGCTCTTGGCCATTTATCCGGCCACAGTATCGGCACCACGATGCTGGAGTATCCGGCGATCGGCGCGACGAGCGACGTGCAACTTCAAGAGAACATGATTTTCTCTCTCCATCCACAAGTCGTCGATAAAGATGGCAAAGTGTGCCTGTATACGCAGGACACCTATCGGATTGGCAAGATGGAAGGCGAGTGTCTGGCAGATGTTCCCTGGAAGTTTTATACAGGTGTGGAGAAACCAGCGTCACATAGGATTTCGCAACGGTCATAATTCTCAATGAAAATCTGCGTAATCGGTTGCGGAGCGGTAGGAAGCTTATTCGCCGCGCATCTCGCGAAGGCAGGCGAAGCCGAAGTGTGGGCCTACGACGTGTGGAAAGAACATACTGACGCAATTCGGCAGCACGGTCTGCGGCTTTCGGGAGCAGCAGATTTTACCGCTGCCCTAAACGCAACCAGCGATCCCAGCGAATTGCCTCGCTGCGACTACGGCATTGTGGCGACCAAGGCGATTCATACGCGGATTGCAATTTCTCAGGTCGCTGACATCTTTGATGACAAGAGCGCGGTTTGCTCGGTTCAGAACGGCGTGGGTAACGAAGAAATTATTGCTGAACGCGTCCAGTTCGTGATTCGAGGTACGACGTTTCCCGCTGGACATCCAATTGCGCCGGGCCATGTTGGCTATGACATCAAAGGTGACACTTGGATCGGCCCATTCGAGCCGACCAACACTTCGATGGAAAAAGTGGATGAGCTTGCCGGTCTGCTCACGCGTTCAGGCATGAACACAATCTCCTTGAAAGACGCACGTGGCGCACAGTGGACCAAGCTGATCTTCAACGCGGCTACGAATCCCGTGGGCGCGCTTACCGGGTTGCACCACGCTGCGGCAACCCGCTTCGAGCCAACCGGACATCTGTTCGACGACCTCATCGCAGAAGGCGAGGCGGTCGCCGAGAAACTGGGAATTGAATTGCATGGCGATCCTCGTCAACTTGTACAAAAGGGCGCAAACGCTCCCGGCAAGCACCGTGCCAGCATGCTCCAGGACGTCCTCGCCAAGCGGCAGACGGAAGTGGATTTCATGAATGGAGCGATCGTGCATTGGGGTAAAGAAGTGGGCGTGCCAACTCCGCTGAATCGGGCGCTGTGGGAACTTATCAAAGGTCTCGAACATTCATGGAAAGATCCGGACTGAAAGCTGTCGTCCACTAAGGTACCGAATGATTTTAAGGCCGCGAGAAAATTGCATAGATCCTTCGCTGCGCCCAGGAAGGCAACGTGACTTATGCCGCTGAACCGCCAGACACCACACTAGGAGTTAGAAGCTAACTCATGTCAATTCCATTCAATATTGGCGTACTGCAACTCAGTATGGAGCCGGTGCGCGAAACTGCGGCCATGGCAAAAGCGTGCGAAGACGCGGGGTTCGATGCTTTCTGGATCGCGGAGGCATATCCCTGGTGGCGGAAACATTCGTTCGAAGCACGGTCGTCAACAGCGGTGCTGGCAGTCATCGCCGCACAAACGCGACGAATTCAATTAGGGTGGGGCATTATTTCGCCGTACACGCGACATCCGGTTCAGATCGCAATGGAAGCGCGGGTGATGCAGGATCTCGCCGGCGATCGCTTTCTGCTCGGGCTGGGGGCCTCCAAGATTTTCATGAAAGAAATCGGCGAAGGCGAAGGTGAGAAAGTCGGTCCAGCGACTGTGATGCGCGAGAGTATCGATATCATCAAAGGCGTACTCGCGGGCAGCGCCTTCGAGTATGCCGGAAAAGTGTTCGCTGCAAACGTCCCGCCTCTCAAGCCTGAGGTGCATACCCCACGAGGTATCCCGCCCATTTACATTGCGGGGACTGGGCCGGTGCTGCAAAGAATTTCCGGAGTGGTCGGAGATGGCTTGCTCACGGCCAGCATTACCACGCCGGCCTTTGTGCGATATTCGCGCAAGAACATGGAAGAGGGTGCGCGAAAGGCTGGCAAAGATCTGGCGCAACTCGTGCTCGGTTCCGTTATCGTGGGAAGTATCGACCGCGATTCCGCCAAGGGTAAAGAAGGAGCTCGGGAACAGGCGGCGATGTATCTCGCTAACAAAGTGCAAAACATTAAAGGCTCGGCCGACGTTTTGCTGGAATGCGCTGGATTGACTTTTGACGATCTACGTCCAGTGGCCGACGCCATGGAAGCGGGAGGACGAAAGGCCGCTGCCAAAGCGGTTACTGACGATATTCTGCGCAAAGTTTGTCCGATTGCGGGAACGCCGGCGGAGTGCATTGCGCGCATCGAGGAATATCGAGACGCCGGATGCACTCACATCATGCTGGAAATCTGGGGCGAAGATCGCACAGGGCAGGCAAAGTTGTTCGGCGAAACCGTACTGCCGCACTTCCGAAAATAGTCCTCATGAAATTACGTTCACTCGCCCAGCCACGCTCCATAGGGCTTCAAGGATCCGACGTGGGCAAAAATGATTCTCAACGCAGCGGTAATCGGAATCGCCAGCAGCAGACCCATCGCTCCCCACATGGCTCCCCACACCAATAATGCCATGGTCACTGCCAACGGATTAAGCTGCAAACGTTTGCCCAGGATTCGAGGATAAAGAATATTGAATCCGACCAGGTGCAGCCCGAGCACGGTTGCAACGACGATGAACATTTCCTTAGAGCCGGTGTGTCCAAGCCCGACGAAGATCGGCGGGACCAGGGAAAGCAGCACGCCCATGTAAGGAACCAAGCTCAAGATTCCGCTGGCGAAGCCTGCGAAATAGAAAAAGGGCAGATGAATAATTCCGAAGACGGCGGTACTTACGGCGCCGAGGAACAGGCCGATCAGGAGATTGCCCACCATGAAGCTGCGTACCATCGCGGAAATTTGCCCGAGAGTCACGTACGCCGCGTGGCGATTCTCCATAGGAAAAAGCATGACTGTGGCCGAGCGCACGTGCTCCTGCCAGGTCAGCATGAAGAACACCAGGAACGGAACGAAGGAGATCGCCAGAATAGCGGTGCTTGCTGAACCGAAACCGCGAGTCAGCAGATCAGCCCAATCGGTGGCGGGACGAACGTTCAGCACACCCTTCTCGTGTTCGGGGGGCAAAACTTCGAGACGTTCCGCGCTCCTCCGGAAACTCGAGACTTCTTCGCGGACTCTGCTGGCATATTTTGGAAGATCATGCATCAACGTCGTGGCCTGGTTATAAGAAAAGTAAACAATTCCACAAAGCGCGGCCAACAACAACAGAAGTGCAATCCCGGCCGAAAGGCTGCGGGGCAAACGAAGATAGCTGAGCAGGTCCACGACGGGCGCCAGAATGAATGCCAGCAGCATCGAGACCAGCATCACAACCAGCACCGATTCGCCAAAGTAGCACAGAGTGAGGATGCCAACGATGCCTACGACGTTCATCGCCCAGTGACGACGCTGCGGTGGAACAGGCGGCGCTACCGCGGGGGGCGATGTCGTCTCTGGCATGGTTTCGCTGGTCGCCATTTCAGCATCGTATCCTTTTTTCGCGTTTTTGGTTGCGGCTTATAATCGCCTGTGCCTTCCGAACCAACCCAGGCTGCCAACCCATCGCGCCCCCGGAGCCTGGGGCGGGTTTTAGGTTTGGACGTCGGTTCCAAGAGAATTGGAGTAGCTATTTCTGATCCCCTGGGTATTACCGCGCAAGGACTTGAAACCATCCATCGGCAAAACAAACGCCTTGATTTCATCCAACTGGAGAAGGTAATCCGTGATCACGAAGTTATTGCGATCGTGGTGGGTTATCCGCTGCGCATGAGCGGAGCCGAAGGCATCCAGGCGGAGAAAATGCAGCGCTTCGCCGAAGAACTGCGGCAGCGCTTCCCGCTGCCGGTACATCTCTGGGACGAACGCCTGAGCTCAGCCCAAGCTAACCGGCTTTTGCGCGAGACTGAAATGTCGATCGCGCGACGGGGCCAGGTCGTCGATCAGATGGCTGCAGTGTTAATCCTGCAAAGCTGGATGGATGCGAGGGATAGCACTTAGCGTTGTTTGTTGTTCGAGATCGAGGTTGGGCGTCCGCGCGGCAAGACGTCTATCCTCTAACCATGCTGTTCGACATGCTCTTTACGTCTAGGTACTGAAGACCGATGACCATGACTAACGGCTAACGACCAATGGCCAACGACCGACGACCAGCGCTCATCTAAACTATTGAAGGATGCGCGTCCTTTTCACATTCTTTCTGCTGGCCGTTCTCGCGTGCGGGGGATGGCTTGCTTGGGCTCTGCTTCAGCCGGTCAGTCCTTCGGGGCAGACGTTTGTACTTCTGCACCCGGGATATTCCACCCGACGCATCGCGACAGAATTGAAATCCGCAGGAGTGATTCGTAGCGCCGACGCTTTCATTCTGTGGCACTACCTTCATCACAAGCGTTCGCTTAAAGCTGGAGAGTATCTTTTCGATAAGAGCGCGAGGG
>DASYOD010000118.1:0-3305 GCA_036008085.1 Terriglobales bacterium | reverse complement strand
GTTGTCCTGTATGGGAACGCTAATTAGGCTGGCTACTGGGTTCTGCGCCGCATTTCGCAGCGCGTCGGTATTAACCGCCGCCGCCTGCGTTTGATCCGTCGCAAGCTGAGTTCCCTCCGGACCAATGGGCGTATCTTGTGCGAATAGCGGCACCGATGACAAAAGAAACAGTTCCAGAAATCCCAACGCTAGACCCGCTCTAGTCATCAATTTCATTAATGCCGCCTCCTGTTTCGAAACGTGAGCTCCTGACTACTCCTTAAAGACCACCGGAGGGCCACTGACTCGCTTGCCCTTCAGATCAACGATCACCTCGACGCGGTCGGCGATTGTCACGAAGGGAATGCCTTTATTCATCCCGTAGTCCTTGCGGTCGAAAGCCATCGTGCCGGTAATCTCGCCCTCGCCGGTTCCCTTGCCGGTAATTGTAAAAATCAACTTTTCGGGCTTAGTCACACCCCGAATCGTGAAGTCGCCGTCGAACTCCACTGTGTTGGGACCGGTCTGTACGACCTTTGTGGAGTGAAAAGTGATCAACGGATCGTGTTCGGAATCAAAGAAGTCTTTGCTCTTCAACTTGCCGTCCTTCATTCCACTTCCGGTATTCACGCTGGCCGACTGAATCTTGACATCCAATACAGCTGTGGACAAATCAGGCGAGGTAAATACAAGACTGGCGTCCGTCTTGTCGAAGTTACCCGTTATGGCCACAGACGCCTTTACGTTGAACTTTATTGAGCTGTCCGCCTTGATGACCTGGAAAACCGGAACGCCCTGTGCTGGCGTTGATGTTGCCGCCAGTCCCAGAAGTGCGATACATGATGCAAGCGCGAAACCTTTCATCCAGCTCATACTCGTGCTCCTTTTTGAACTCGTATCTTAATCGAAGGCCGTTGTTGCCGACCGCCTCGCGCAAACGCGCGAGCACTTCGGCACGATTACGAATGCTACGCCTTGAAAACAGCGGTCGGTAATTGTCAGAACTGACAGTCTAAGTCGCGGGACTTAGCACGACTTGGCTCGATTCGACGACGGCAGGCAAATCGCAATCGCGCGCATCAACAGCTGCACTACAGGCGCTCATGCGTGGATTGCCGGATGAACTACTGCTTAACGGACTCCCAAGAACTATCAGGATTGTAGGCAGTGATTCTGGATGCGAGGCCGGCGGTCTGGTCACCCAGATCCTGCTGATATATGACACCATCTTGGCTAACGATGAAAGTCATGACGCCGCTGGAGCGATATTCCGCCGGGTAGGCAATCAAAGCGAAGCCACCGGTCAGCTTTCCGTCGACCATGTAGTTTTTCGCGCCGCCTGGTGCGTCTGCCCCCTGCTCGGTGAGAATCCTATAAACGTAACCGTAATAGGGAATCGGGCTTTCTGCCGGTTGCCCCGCATGTTCCGCCGCTGAGGCGCTCGCGACAAACGGGCCCATCGGGCTCTCGTGCTCGCCTTTGGAAACGGGCCAGTAGAGACCGTCCTGTTTGCCTGGATTGCTCTTGAATCGCTGCGCGTAGACGCCGCTGGGATTTCCGTCACGGCCTTTGGAAGCATATTGGATCTGGCTTTGGACGTACCCCTCACACACCGCGATTGCGCCGAGTTCGTCGCGGCCGATCCGGCGATCAAGGATTTCCTGATTGCCCCGGTCCACGTCGAAATACCAGACCTTGCCGTCGCGAACAATCGGAAAGGGAAACGGCCAGTCGCTCGTACCGACCTGCAGGTATTCGAAACCCTGGGCTTCAACAGAAAGCGAATGCTTTTCGCCATACGCTTTGACGAAGCCCGCGAGAAGATCCTTGGCGGCACCCGCGTCGCCGGAAGCTATAAGCTGCGGCGCTTGGGGACCGAGCAACGGCTCGAGTTGCGCAGGATCCCCCGACTTTGCCGCTTCCAGCAGCGCTTGCACCGCCTCACTCGACGACGAGAAAGTTTTCTGTCCGCTGATTGCTTGCGCGCTGAGCGGCATCGCCGTCATTAAATAGAAAAGTCCAGCGACAAGAACAACGGGTTGTAGATGCATCGAAGATCGCATTCTCATTGGCCGCCCCTTCTCGCTTGTGTACTGGCCGCCCCGCGCTGGCTGGCGGTCTTCTCGGCTTTGCCACTATTTCCAGCTCCTTCGAATGCTCCTGTAGTCTTCTTAGGGGTGGCGGCCTGTCCCGTGTTGGGGCGTTGCGCGGTAGTCGAAGATGGGGTCGAAGAATATCCGCGGTCCGGCTTCACGACCTGAGTACTATTCTGGCCCGCAGGATTGGTTCTTGCGTTCGCGGTCGAGGGATTTCTGGAAGCGTTGTTTGCGGCAGTGCCAGTCGTCCTGTTCGCACCGTTGTAGGTTGATTGCCCCTTCCAATTCGGATCGGACTGCGCGTTGCCGGTCTTCGCTGCCGTGTTTCCCGTCTTGTTGATCTGATTGCCGGTGTTGATTGTGACATTATTTCCGCTGACGTTTCGATTGATGGTGTTGTTGCTGTTCTTCTGAACGTTGGTGTTGCCGCGGTAACTGTTGTAGTAGTTGTTCGAATTGTAGTGGGCGTTACCTGGATATGGTCGGTTATACGCGTACGCGTAATTCGGCGGGCGATAGTACGCCGTCGCGCGGTGATAGTGGGGGCCGTACACCGGACGATAAGCATAGTGATGTACCACCCACGGTCCGCCCCGGTAGTACACTCCGCCGCCGTATCCCCAGTGCGGATAATAATAGTTGTTGCTGCTGAACATGGCCCCGACCGCCATCCCAACACCGAACGCGATAATCGCACCCGTGGCTGGCTGGCTCGGAGCGGGCGCGACATAAACTTGCACCGGATTGTATTGCGGCACGTAAATGATCTGCGGATTGGTGGGCTGAATCACGATTACCTGCTGCGTGCCGGCCTGTTGCGTCACCACAGTCTGCTGCGGAGTTGTTTGCAAATTTCCGGCCTGCTTCGCCTGCAGCCGAAGCCGCTGCACCGAATCAAGAACCGCGCTCTGGCTCGCCGTGAAGGCCTCTCCCAACTGCTTGGTCCAGTCAATTTCGGAGCACATCATGTCCACGACTTGGGGAAAATGAAACAGCGCGATCATGGCGGGGCCGAATCCCGCCGCTTTTGCGGCGCTATCGAGTTTGTCTCCCTCGAGGCTTTTGTTCTGGAGCAGCCAGTTGCCCCCATCCAAGACTTCCTGGGAGTCGATGGAAGCGGCCAAAACCTGCATCAGCAGGGCGTCCGGATATAGCGCGACCGGGGCCAGGAGTTTATCGAGCTGATCTGGCGTCATGGCAGGCGCGCTTCCGGCCTGTGAGAAATCCGCG
>DASYOD010000117.1:0-5635 GCA_036008085.1 Terriglobales bacterium | reverse complement strand
TGCGGCGGCGGAAGGAATTGTTATCTCTTGCTGGCGTGCTTTCCGCAAAGGAAGCCAGGAGCTTCCGCGGCGCGGCCACTTCCCTGCGGGAGAACTGGCGTTGATTCTTCTCACGATCCGCCAACTGACCAGGCACAAAGGCTAGGTGCGAGGCCGGCGTGAGTTTGACTGTCATTTCGATCCCCGCTACGTGTACATCACCTTCCGATCACCCTTAACGATCCGCCCGACGGTAAAAGCCTTTTCGCCTGCGCGCTCCAGCAGAGTTTGAGCCTTCTTGAATTTGCCAGAGGGCACCACCAGCAACATGCCTAATCCCATGTTGAATGTGCGGAGCATCTCGTCACGCGGAACATTCCCCAACTGCTCCAGATGTTCGAAGATGGGTGGTACCGGCCAGGAGTTGATCTCGATTACGGCTGCTACGCCCCGAGGGAGAACGCGCGGAAGATTCTCAGTAATGCCGCCGCCAGTGATGTGCGCCATCGCTGAAACGCACTCGGCGTCTGACAACAGGCGCTTTATCGCGGGCCAATAGCTCTTATGCGTTTTCATGAGCTCGTTGCCGACCTTGCCTTTGAGTTCGTTGACATACGACTCCGGCGTGTAACGCCCAACCTCGAACAACAATTTGCGGGCCAGCGAATAGCCATTGGTGTGCAATCCGTTCGAAGCCAACCCTAGAATCACATCGCCGACCTGGACGGTCTTTCCCGTGATGATCCGCTCCCGCTCGACTACTCCCACAATGAAGCCGGCAAGATCGTACTCGCCTTCGGGATAGAACCCGGGCATCTCAGCCGTCTCGCCGCCGATCAACGCGCAACCATTGTGCTTGCAGGCTTCGGCCAAGCCTTCAATGACTTTCTCGGCGACCTCCGGCTCAAGCTTGCCCGTGGCCAGATAATCCATAAAAAAAAGTGGCGTCGCGCCCTGCACCGCAATATCGTTCACGCAATGGTTCACCAGATCCGCGCCAATGGTGTGATGCACCTTCATCTCGAACGCGACTTTCAACTTGGTGCCAACCCCATCCACACTCGAAACCAGCACCGGGTCGACATACTTCGTCTTATCAATTGCGAATAAGCCGCCGAAACCGCCGATCTCGCTGAGTACCCCTCGGGTAAAGGTCTTATGGGCGAGGTATTTAATGCGCTTCTTGGTGCGGTTGGCGCGATCAATATCGACACCGGCATCGGCGTAGGTTATCGGCGCACTTTTCACAGAATCGTCGGGCACGAGTGTTGTTCCGTCTCTTAAAGATTGGGGACGTCGCTGGGTGTCTGTCGCTCGATAGAAGAGTTCAAGAGCGGCTCATTGTAGCATGTTCGAGATTGAGGATGCGCGGTAGGGACGGGGAAGGGAAGGTCAAAGCGCAACGGGTGATATCAGTCGGAATACACTAATCCCTTATGACTCCGACACAGACTCTAGCGCGATCTTCTAGTGCGTTACGTAAGTCGAAAAGTAGTAGACCAGTACGCCAAATAATGCCAGTCCCGAAACACCGTAAGCCGTAAGTACCCAGACTCCGCGGCCTTCACGATGAATGGTAGTTCGAGGACGTGCTGCGGCAGCCGAGGAATCACTAACCAAGCGATCTTCCATGCCTACCTCCGAGTTGAAACGCCGGCGCCTGAGGCCAACGTTACCCCACACCGCCCGACAGGCAGGTGTCGATGCCGCCGATGTTACTACAAATTGGCCGCCTGTAAAGCAGGGAATTAACTGTAATTTGTAAAATTAAGTACTCGCCCCGATTTGGTAGTGGCTCAATTTGATTGTCATCCCGAGCAAGGGTTCTTTGCGCGGCGAGGGATCTAGGCGAGCCGCGCGACGCGTCGCGTACTTTGCGACGCAATAATCGCGCGTCTGGCTCGCTTCCCCCCGAATTAAGCCACTACCACCGATTTCAAAGGAGGGACGCTGTTCCGTCCTGGGGGAGGGAACTTTCGTCAAATTTGCGGCTTACATTCTGCAGGTAAGTATTCAGGGTGCGGTTGTATCCCAGAATAAAGCGAGAGACGAAGCGGAAGACCGGGTTGTAAATCTCTCCCCGCTCGGTAATGTTCAAGCGGCTGCCGTCCGCAGTTGGAGCAATATCAAAGATCCAGATTCCGCCAAACGGCAACCCTAGATCAGCAATTCTGGTGACCATGCGCGACGGTGAATTTGATTCCGCGATCTCCATGGTGAGCGCCCCGCTTTTGCTCTTTTCGCGGAAACGGATGTGCCCGTCGACAGGCGCCAGCAACTCCACATTTTGCACCTCTGGACGCCACGCCGGAGCGACCTTTACATCAGAGATCAGCCGGAAAACCTCTTCCGGCGGCCGATGAAGCGCGATGCTGCGAGTCGCTACATGCGATTTCGGCAACAGCAAACCAACAATGATCACGAGCAACGCTGCACCGACGACCACAGCCCCGGCCAGTAGAGCGATCTTCAACATGTCCGCCTCCTTATTGATGGAGCATGGGCGTCCTCGCCCTTCCAGCCGAGCCGAGGACGCCCGTCATCCCTATGTCTGCTGGTTCGAATTCTGCCTTGACGCCTTTGCTAACAACTCAAGTCCTTCCAGCGCACGCTTCCGTTCACTCCGTGTAAGTCTGGCCAGAACGGCAGCAACGCGTTCGGAATCCAGGACGGACGTCTCTGCCATCGCTTTCGCCCCTTGCGGCGTAAGTGTAAGCGCGACACTGCGACGGTCTTTGTGAATCCGCTTGCGCTGCAAGTATCCAAGAGACTCCAGCCGCTGGATAGCAGCCGACAAAGTTGATCCACGTATGCTTAAATGCGTCGCCAGTTCAGTAGGTGTCACGGAAACGCTTTCGCTCAAATGCACCAGAATGGAAGAGTCTCTCCCCGACAGCCGATACGCGGTGCTCGACGCCCGAATGTGCCGCTTGTGGCAAGCCAGATAGATTTGCGGATAGCAGCGCTGCACCATCTCAACGTCAGACGCATTCATGACGACGAATTATGGCGTTAAGACAATAGTTCGTCAAAACGAAGTATCCAATTCGGGACATTTCCACCGATTCCCTGTCGAATTCGCTTTTTATTCGCTTAAGACAGCGTGTATAATTCGGCCTGAATCATCCAGCACTCACAAAAGGAGCCGCCTCTTATGGCCGACGAACGTTCGAAAGCAATTGATCTGGCCTTTGCGCAGATCGAAAAGCAGTTTGGCAAGGGCTCGATCATGCGCCTGGGATCGAAGGAAGCCATCGTCCCGATTTCTGTAATTCCCACGGGAGCGATTTCCTTCGACGCAGCTTTGGGCGTCGGCGGCTTTCCCCGCGGGCGCGTGGTCGAAGTCTTCGGCCCCGAATCATCGGGCAAAACCACAATCACGCTGCAAGTGATTGCCGAGGCGCAAAAAATGGGAGGCATGGCTGCGTTCGTCGACGCCGAGCACGCGCTTGATCCCGGATACGCCAAGAAACTCGGTGTCGACGTCGACAATCTTTTGGTCTCGCAACCGGACTACGGCGAGCAAGCGCTCGAAATTACCGAGGCGCTGGTGCGCTCGGGAGCGATTGACGTGCTGGTCGTCGACTCCGTGGCCGCGCTCGTACCCAAAGCTGAACTCGATGGCGAGATGGGCGACAGCCACATGGGCTTGCAGGCACGGTTGATGTCACAGGCCTTGCGTAAACTGACTGGAACGGTTTCGAAGTCGCGTACTTGCTTGATCTTCATCAACCAGATCCGCGAAAAAATTGGCGTGATGTTCGGCAATCCCGAAACCACTACCGGCGGGCGCGCCCTGAAGTTCTACTCGTCAGTCCGCATCGACATTCGCCGCATTGCCGCTATCAAAGAAGGCGACGTGGTCACCGGCTCGCGGACAAAAATCAAGGTCGTGAAAAACAAAGTGGCTGCGCCTTTCCGCGAAGCCGAATTCGACATCATGTACGGCGAAGGCATTTCGCGCGAAGGCGATCTGCTCGACATTGCCGCGGTTCATAACATCGTGGAGAAATCTGGCGCGTGGTACAGCTACAAAGGCGAACGCATTGGTCAAGGACGCGAGAACGCACGCGCCTTCCTGAAGGAAAACAAAGACACAATGATCAAGCTAGAAGCCGAGGTGCGGAAACAACTGGGCTTGACCCCAACAGCAGCTGCAGCCGCTGCTGCAGCGACTGCGCAGAGCGCGTCACCAGGAGCACGGGTTACGACCATGCCCAGCGCGGCTCCGGAGCCAACCAAAGTCACGGCGGCCAGACGGTAACTCAAAGTCAGTTTGTCGTCGAGCGAAGCGAGGGATCACAGAAGTCGTCGGTCGTGCGCCTTCAACGCACCAGCCACTCAGTCATTGCGTGCATTTGACTGAGCACTGAGCCATAGGTCGTCACTGCAGCAACGAGAACCGCGGCTACCGCCGTCACGACATAAAACCATCTTGCACGGCTTTGTACTTTTTGCGCCTGATCCCACGCGACCAGCCGATGCACTCGCGCACTCAGTGCGGTCGAGCTATGCAGCAAGGCCATAGTCAACTCGCCCGAAAATTCCACCGGGCCTAATCTTGACACCTTAATTAAAGCCGCGGCCAAATCGAGTGCGTCGTCAAAACTGGATACCGCTGCATCGTCGGCCGCCATCTCGGTTTCTTCCGACCAGGCGTGCTCTAATTCGGCCATTGCCGGAAAGGCCGAAAAGCGAAACAGAAGCTTTCGCAGATTGTCGTAGCGAATGGCGTGCGCGATCTCGTGTCGTAGCGCGGTCCGCAATTCCCGCGAAGTTAGTGTCGCGATAGCAGCTTCGGAGACCAATACCTTGGGTGCGCAAACCCCCGCGACGGTAAAAGTGGGGGCATCATTTCCAATACGAAAGATGGGAACGTCCGTGCCAGACTCTTCGATCTGAGGCTCCATGAGTGCCGACCCGCGCAGCCAAGCAACTAGCGCCCGCGATGCCCGCAATTGAGCTAGTGCTGCGCGTACAATTCCCGCACTGAACAGTAGCAGGCAGCAAATTCCGAGCGCCAACGGAGCAATGCCAATCGCCTCTCCAGTTGACCGTGGCTCCAGCAGCAAGAAAGAAGGCACAGTAAATGCCAGAGTCACGACTACAGATATGCCTAATGGAAGAATTCGCAAAGCAAACAGCAAATCCGCCGCGCCACGAGCGGATCTTGGCCGCAGCGTTCGTCGCATTAACTTCCATCCGCGCGAAATTAATAGTGACAAAAAAACATACAGCAGGACGAACACCGCGAGTGAGACACCAATGCACCTTGCGGCAAACATTATTGTGTCTCCTTTCGGCGATCACTTCGGATTTCGCTGCGAAGCTCCCGGCGTTTTTGATCCAGCAGTCGCTGCAGATCATCCAGCAACCCAGCGTCGTGTTCGCTGACTGCTTCGACTAAATACGACAATGGAAGTGAGGCTGCCCCGGCACTCGATCCCAGCAGTTGCCGGATGGCTTCCCCAACCGCCGCTTTTTCCAACTCTTCCTGTGAGTATCGTGGAGAATAGCGGAACGCTCTCCCCTCGGACACGCGGTTGAGTATTTCCTTCTTGAAAAGACGGTCCAGCGTGGTCATCACTGTCGTGTAAGCAAGCTTAATCTCGCCACCGTCGACTATCTCGCGAACCGTCGCGCTTCCTCGCGTCCA
>DASYOD010000116.1:0-3803 GCA_036008085.1 Terriglobales bacterium | reverse complement strand
GAATTGAACTTAACCTTCAGTGAATTAATTCCAGTACGTTGCCGTTCCCGCTGCTCGATCTGGGCCAGGAATTGCTTGCTGTTGCGGCTAAGGTCGCGCAGTTGGTCCAGTTCTTTGTCTACACCAGCCTGAATTGCTCCGCCATCGACTAGCGAAATCGGCGGTTCGGGAACAATTGTTTTGTCGATGCGCTCCCGCAAATCACCGAGCTCATCGATCGATGCATGTAAAGCTTTCAGCCGGTCGGTTGCGAATTTGTCGAGCGCAATGCGAAGTCCGGGAATTTTTCTCAGCGATGCAGCCAGGGCAAGCACGTCCCGAGGATTCGCGGTTTCGAGAGTGACACGGCTGAGCAACCGCTCCAGATCCAGAATCCCATCAAGCGCTCGCCGCAATTCCTCGCGCGCCATGGTTTCATTCACCTGTGCCGCAACCGCATTCAACCGCGCATCAATTTCCGCAAGATCGATCGACGGACGCAGCATCCACGAACGCAGCAAACGTTTGCCCATCGGTGTAACTGTCGCGTCAATCGAGCGGAATAGCGTGATCCCTGCATCGGTGCCCGCAAAGAGCGGTTCGATCAGTTCAAGATTTCGCACCGTTACGGCGTCGAGAACCAGATGGTTCTGCCGCTCGTAGAATCCGACCCGATCGACGTGATCCAAGGTTCCGCGCTGCGTCGATCGCACGTAATACAGAATGGCGCCGGCCGCGGAAGCCGCAGCCGGTTTACCCGCGAGCCCGAAACCTTCGAGTGACAGAACGCCGAAATGATTCTCAAGCAGCGGAATAGCATGGTCAGGCGCGAAGACCCAATCGTCTAGTGGAGTCTCGGCAAAGCCAGTGCTGCCCGCGGGTCGACCCGATGGATGAGGGCGCCCGTCACTCAATCTTTTTTCATCGAATAAAGGAGCTGCAGAACCATACAAAAGTTCCTTCGGTTTCAGCTGCTGAAGTTCTTCCTCTATCCGCTTGGCGGCGTCTTCGCCGGAGAACTCGGTGGCGCGAAATTCGCCCGTGGATAGGTCCAGCGCCGCGAATCCGACTCGATCACCAATCTGCGCGACGGCGGCAAGAAAGTTGTTTTCCTCTGAGCCGAGTGACGAATCCGCCGCCGTGCCAGGCGTCACGACTCGCGTAACTTCCCGCCGCACTAACTTCTTGGCGAGGCCGGCATTTTCCATTTGCTCGCAAATCGCGACCTTGAATCCTTTGCGAATGAGTTTCGAAATGTAGGCTTCGGCCGCGTGATAAGGCACGCCGCACATGGGCACGGCTATGCCCTTCTCTTTGTTGCGCGAAGTCAGCGTGATCTGCAGTTCGCGCGACGCCAGCACGGCGTCATCAAAGAAAAGCTCGTAGAAATCACCCAGACGAAAGAACAATAACGCACTGGGGTGTTCCTTCTTGATGGCAGCGTACTGCCGCATCAGCGGAGTGGAAGGCTCGGTCATCTCGGGCGGCGTCGTGCGCGGATTATAACAAACCGCTCCGCCTGTGTTGCGGTGCAAAATACAGCAGGCAGTTGACGCAGCCTCGATGAGATGGTTTCCTTGTGCATGGAACTACGCAAGGATCCGATTACCCGTTCGTGGGTCATTACCGGAGACGACGTTCCCGAGAATGTGGCGCGTGCGGAATCGGTGTGCAGATTCTGCCCGGACTCGCGTGAACCGGCGCAGATTATCGCGACCATGTCGGGATTTTCCGGTTCTCCATGGTCGGCTCGTTCAGTGGTGCATCCGACCGCTTTGTATCACATCGAAGGCGAAGCAACCCGCCGCGGTGATGGCATCTACGACCGCATGCGCCCCATCGGCGCGCACGAAGTTCTGGTGGAAAGCTCTTCGCACGACCGGCATCTGTGGAACGCCAGCGATAGCGAACTCGAACAATTCCTGCTCCTGGCTGCGCAGCGGGTTCAGGATTTGAAAGGCGACGGACGCTTCAAGTATGTAAGCATCTTCAAGGATCACGGAACAAGCGCCGGGCAGGAGTTTCAACATCCCACGTCACAGCTTACTGCCACTACGTTTGTCCCGCGTCGGGTTCTGTATGAACTACGTGCTGCGCGCGAATATTTTGAGAGCAAGGAACGCTGCGTTTTCTGCGACATTATTTCCCAGGAAATGAAACAGGGCCTCCGCGTGATCGAAATTCGTGGAGACTTCATTGCTGTCTGCCCGTATGCGCCGCGTGTGCCGTATGAGAGCTGGATCATGCCGCGCACCCACGAGGCCGCTTTCGAACGCTTCGGCTTGAATCGTCCGGCAACCATGACCGACCTAGGCAGCCTGCTACGCCGCACGTTGCAGCGCATACGCACCATCACTGAAGATTTTCACCTGGTGTTGCACACCTCGCCAAACAGCCTGCACCGTTCGGGAAGTCTGGGCTACTGGAAGACGATTGACGAGGACTATCACTGGCATATCGAGATCATGCCCGTACTGGCCGCGAAGGCAAAGTCTTATACTTTCAAGGAAGTGTACTATTCGCCCTTGTCCTCCGAGACAGCGGTAAAGCGGTTGCGCGATGCGAGAATTGAACCGTAGCTACGGCCGTTCGTCCTTGGTCGTTCGTCGTTGGCAACCCATTCGATGCTCCGAAGTCGCTTTATCGCCGACTTCTGACGACCAACGACCGATGGCTTCCGCATGACAGTCCGCCGAATGAAAACCTATACCGGTGGCCAGGGATACGTTTACCAGTACTACTTCGTAGGCAAGCGCGCGGCGATCGCTGATCAGTCCGAGCGTCCCGCAACCGAATATGTTTTCGACGTGACCTCTGATCGCAAAACGACCTTCGCTGTCAGCGTATTCCTGACGGAGGACGCCGCAATGCAATGGGCTACGAATCATAAACGGACTCTCACTGACTCCGAACAGTACGGGGCGAGCAAGATGCGGTTGTTTCAGGCGTTTGATGAGATTGAAAATATGATGGCGGATGGCCGCCGTCTTATCATCAACTTTCAAGACCTGGAGGCGGTTCTAAGTACTTTGGGCGTCGATTAATTAAACGCTACGGCGAATGGTGCGAAACGCCCAGCCGTCGCCGAAATGTGATGCAGATCACAACCATCTGTGATCTTTCCAACTGCCGACTGCATCAATCAAAGGGCAGACTATAATCACTCTGGCGGATTGGGAGAGGATGCCCGGGCCCGCGTGGGAGCTGAATTTAAGTATGCCAATACTTTGGCTGCGAGTTGCGTTGGGTTGTTACGCCGTGGGCTTGCTCTATGCGCTGGTTGCTCTAACTCGCACCAGCGACCTGTTGAACAAGATCGCCTTGCATGCAGCCTATCTGGGCATGGTATTCCATTTCGTCTCGCTTACCGATTCCATACTCCTCACCGGGCAGATCACTCTAGCTTCAGTGCACAATGCTGAATCAGTGCTGGGTTTCCTGATCATGGTTGTTTTCATGCTCGTGTACCTGGTGTATCGAACCACGTCCCCGGGCATTGTGGTTTTCCCGCTCGTTTTTTTGCTTACTTTCGTTGCCGCAACCGGCCAGCAGCCATTTCTTTTCACCTCGCCGGGTTTGCGCACCGGTTGGCTTTTTGCTCACATTGCGCTAATCTTCACCGGCTATGCAGCCCTTATTTTGAGTTTTGGCGCTAGCCTGCTTTACCTCGTTCAGGAACGATCCTTGAAATCAAAAAAGGGAGGCGGGTTCCTCTCGCGACTTCCAGCCCTTGAAGTAATCGATGAAATCGGATTCCGCTCGCTGCTGCTCGGCTTTCCTTTTATGACGCTGGGTTTGATAGCTGGTACGGTCGTGGCTCAATC
>DASYOD010000115.1:0-54548 GCA_036008085.1 Terriglobales bacterium | reverse complement strand
CTCTCAACCACCATCGCAATTCCCTGCCCGCCACCGATACAGGCGGTTGCCAAGCCATATTTCTTTTTCCGGCGGCGCAATTCGTATAGCAGCGTGATCACCAAACGTGTTCCCGTCGCGCCCAGCGGATGGCCCAACGCGATTGCTCCGCCGTTCACGTTCACTTTGTTGCGGTCGAGGCCAAGCTCTTTTTCAACCGCGAGATACTGCGCGGCAAAAGCTTCGTTGACTTCGATCAGATCGATGTAGTCGAGAGTGAGTCCGGCTCTCTGCAGAGCAATCTTCGTCGCCGGAACCGGACCCCGGCCCATGACTTTGGGTTCAACTCCGGCGACGCCCCAGCCAACGATTCGTCCCAGCGGTTTCAATCCGCGTTTGCCCGCTTCTTCGAGCGACATCACCACGACCGCAGCAGCACCATCCACGATGCCGCTGGCATTTCCGGCAGTTACGCTGCCATTCTTACCAAATGCAGCTTTCAGTTTGCCCAAGCCTTCCATGGTGGTCTGCGGACGGCGATGGTCGTCTTCGCTTAACGTCTCTCCCGATGGCTCACCCTTGCGATCTTTGAGATGTACCGGAACCAATTCTTCCTGCAGACGGCCGTCTTTATATGCGGCGTCAGCCGCCTGTTGCGAACGCAGCGCAAATTCATCCTGCGCCTGCCGGGTTATGCCCTGCTGTTCTCCGTAAAGTTCGGCGGTGTTCGCCATGTATAAACCGCAATATGTGTCGAGCAGCGCGACCATGAGCGAGTCTTCGAGCTTGCCGCCTGCGGCAAGAGTGAAACCGTCGCGTCCGCGAATGACGAATGGCGCTTGCGACATCGCTTCCATGCCTCCCGCCAGCACTACGTTGGCTTCGCCAAGTTGAACCATCTGCGCTGCATTCACGATGGATTGCATTCCTGATCCGCACAGGCGGTTCACTGTGAGAGCAGGAGTTTCGATGGGCAGACCGGCCCGCAGTCCAACATGACGCGCGCCATACAGAGCGTCGCCGGACGTCTGCTGGGCGTTGCCAAAAACCACGTGGTCGAATTCCTTGGGATCGAGTCCGGCGCGCTCAATGGCGCACTTGCCGGCGATCGCGCCCAACTCTTGCGCTGTAAAATCTCTCAGCTTGCCGCAATAACGTCCGAAGGGCGTACGCGCCCCGCTCACAATTGCAATATCCCCTTGTTTCAACATTGTTTCTCTATTCCTGGCTTCTGCACGAAGTCACGTGATCAGAAGAGTTCTGAATGGGCTAACCAAACTTGTTAGTTTAACAGTGGAGATAAGGAGGCGTAAACCAGACGTGATTGGCAGTAGTGGCTCAATACGATAGGGAAGCGAGCAGACGCGCGATTATTGCGTCGCAAAGTACGCGACACATCGCGCGGCTCGCCCAGATCCTTCGCCTCACAAAGAACGCTGGCTCGGGATGACAATCAAATTGAGCCACTACCTGGTTGGCGCTCAGGAATCCGCAAGTTGAAAAAGATTTTTCTCAGGCAACAGCGGCGGTCGCGAATGAGGCTGCTAGAGCGACGGTCTTGCCAACACCCTGGGTTTTGGCGCTGTGTAGGGCTTGCTCAGCGCGGTTGATCACTTCGGTCACGATGTCGACAGGGTCGTACTCGCCGCGCAACACCGCTTCCGCGAGCCCAGCGTTGAAGTGTACGGACTCTTGTTTTTCCGGCAGCCGCACTTGTACCAGGAGTTTCTGCAACTTCTCGGCCGCCATAATCCCTTCCTTTTCGGAGGTTTCTCCGAGAACAATCGCGATTGAGGTAGTTTCGTAGCGAAATGCCAAATCGTTTTGCCGAATATTAGCGGCGAAGAGTTGCCCGACTTGCTGCATCAATGCTTCCACCGCCGATTCTCCGAATTCTCGCAGCAAGGACGATTTTTCGCCAAACTGCATCAGCAAAACTGTGAGCGGAGTACTTTGCTGAGCATTGCGGCGGGTTTCCGCCATTAGCAAATCGAGATAAGAAGCGCGTTTCAGGAGGCCAGACTGCTCGTCCGTCACTGAAAGGTTCTTTACCAGCCGGCGAAGCCCTGCATTGTTCAGTGCGATCACAATCTGGTCAGTAATGGTTTTCAGAACCATTACGTCGTTAGCGCCCCAGGTATGCGGTTTGGTATCCATCAACAGCAAGAGACCAACGTGTTCCGATCCATCATTGAGCGCCAGGGCCAGCACCGAGGTGACAGCCAACTGCGTAAAAGCGTCACGAATCGCGGCTAGATCGGGCGCGGCTTGCACGTCGGCAAGCGTGACAGTGCCGCCACGGCTGATCGCCAAATCGTGGACGGTGGTCACAATTTTTTCCAGAATACGCGGCTCGCTGGGTTTGACTACGTCGCCGCAATACTCTTTCACGCTGGTCGTATGTAATCCGGGCTTACGCATGGCGATCGCACACCGGCTGACCTTCCATTGCGCTCCGATTTCTTTAGCGCCCGTAACCATAACCGCATCTGCATTGTTTTGCTTGTAGAGTTTGCGCGTGATTTCAGCCACTCGGGCGAAGCTGCTGACATCGGTCGCTTCACTCAATGCTCCAACTGCGGTTTGGGGCGCTCGCGGCTCGGCCGGAACCGACGACGATGCAGGCGGCGGTGCTGCTGGCGCCGAGCCGGCGTAGCGGGGATTCAATCCGGCTGTCATATACAGTTGTCGGAGATCGGCGTTGCGCTCTTCTTCGCGGGGAAACAATTCCTGAATACGCTGCAGGCGTTCAACTGCCTTGGTGCGCATGCCGTACTGCACCAGAATCTCGGCTTGCAGCATAAGATCCTGGAGGGCAGCCGCACCGAGCATTTTTTCCTCGCCCGGGGCAGGTGCCGTGGACGCATCGGCCATGCTGGAAAAGCGGGAAGCAATGACTTTGAAGCGGTTCTCGTCAATTTTTCCGCGCAACATTTCCAGCCGCTTCTGGTGCCCGGATTCGTAAGCATCCACTTCGGCTGCGCGATCCAGCGAATCAGCTGCTTTCGCGTAGTTGCCGACGCTGCAATAGAGATCGAATAGCTTCAGCAGAGTTTGGCAGTAATCGCTCTCGCGATTGGAAGCGTTGAACTGCTCGCCCATGAATTCGAGCATTTCCGGCGAAGCCCGGTGACGAGTCGAAATGTCCTGAATCATGGCAAGGAAGGCCCTGCGATCGCCCTTGCGCCGATGGTACTGTTCCAGTTTGCGTCCCAAAGCGACTGCGTCGGCGTCCTGCTGGACGTCGATAAATTTTCCAACGAGGTCGGCAATTTCCTGCACTCGCGCGGGGTTTTCCTCGAACAATTGCCACATCAAAGGTTCGGCTTCGGTCAAACGATTGGCGGCCAAAAGAGCCTTGGCGTAGGTATCGCGTAACTCTTCGCTCGGAGAGCCCGCACTGACCAGGGCCTCGAGGACAAAAATCGCAGCCCCCGATTGCCCCTGCTCCAACAGATTCCTGCTGTAGCCTAAAGCGATTTGGGGATCGGCGGGGTCCTCCGCGTAAGCGCGCTCCATCCATTCCGCCGAGCTACGGCCTGAGGCCTGTGCCAACTGCGCCAGTTTCAGGAAAGCCGCGGCGGCCGGCTTGCTCTCGCCCAATTCAGACGAAAGCTCCCCCAAGCGCTGCAAGTTGGCCTCGCTTGAATCCAGCAGGAGGAGTCGCTTCAAGGCAGGCAGAGAATCTTTTTTTCGTCCCTGTTTAGTTAATTCCTGAAAAACACTTTCATAGGTTTCCAGAGCTTGCTTTGGGTGGGACTTCTCCAGCAACTCGCCGAACTTCAACTTTTGTTCCCAAGTGGGAGTAACAAAACGCCCTAACTTCTTGTAAGTAAGGCTTGCACGGGTGGCGTCACCCGCTTCCATTTGTCGTTCGAACAGGTCGCCCAGCAGCTTTACAGCCTGAGGAATCCTTTGCAGGGAGAGGCAGAGGTCGGCGGCCATCTGGCAGACTGTGTCATTGCCGGGCTCTGCCGCCAGAACTTGCAGATAGTCTTCCAGCGCCTCGGCAGTTTTTCCTTTCTGCAGAAGCTTTTCGGCACGCTCCACACGTTTTGTGATTTCAGATCGATCCATTCGCTTGACAGTTTCTGCCATGAGAGCTAGCGCCGCGCGGAGTAACCCATAGAAAGTCTAGGAGCAGGTTACTAGAGCGGGCAATGACGGAACGTACGGACGCGATTACGAAAGTCATTAGCAGAATAACTATTTGGGAAATAAGCGTTTTCTGATATACGTCCGCAATGCCTCTGAACCTCTCTGCTCAGCAGGAAAATGTCACCGCTAAACGGGAAAGTGGGTTGCGTCACCAACTCAGCGCCGGTCAAATGGCGATGGTGGCCGTGGGCGGGTCCATTGGGACAGGACTGTTGCTCGGTTCAGCGGCAGCCATTCAGATCGCGGGTCCTGCGGTAATCCTGAGTTTTGCCTTGGCAGCATTCATATGCTGGACAGTTACCATGGCGTTTGGCGAACTCTCGAGCCTGCATCCAGCTGCGGGTTCGTTCGGCCTGTACGCTGATCTTTATCTCAATCCGTGGGCTGGATTTGTCTCGCGCGCCGGGTACTGGATTGCCATTTCAGTTTCGGTGGGCGCCAATCTCGTCGCGTCCGCAACCTATATGCGCTACTGGCTGCCCTCGGTCCCTGCTCTGGTCTGGATCGCGTTGTTTTCGGTTGTCCTTATCGTGATCAATCTCCGCAGCGTCAGAGACTACGGACGATTCGAGTACTGGTTCGCGATGGTGAAACTCGTCGCCATGGTGATGTTCGTGGTCATTGGGGGAGCGTTATTGGCCGGCGGTCGCGTTTCGGCACAATATACGGCGCAGGGAGGATTTTTTCCTAACGGCATGGTGGCACCTTTACTTGCCATGACGTTCGCGCTCTATACCTTTGGCGGAATAGAAATGGTGGCTATTACCACAGGGGAATCTCGCACTGTGGAGGAAGTCCCGCGTGCGGTGAAATGGACATTCGCCATCCTGGCGATGGTCTATCTGGGTGCAATCATCGTGCTCGTCGGAGTAATGCCGTGGAACCGCGTTGGTGTTACCGAGAGTCCTTTTGTGACCATCTTTAGAAAGGCTGGCATTCCGGGGGCGGCCAGCATAATTAGCTTCGTAATCCTGACCGCCGCACTGTCTGGCGCGAACGCCAATCTGTATGCTGCATCGCGAATGCTGTTCTCGTTGGCGCGGCGGGGTTGGGCGCCGGCCGCGTTAGGACGGTTGAACTCGGCAGGCTCGCCAAATTTCGCTTTGCTGGCTTCGTCTTACGGCATTATTGTAGCGGTCGTTCTGGAAACATGGGCGGCACAGAACGCCTTCGTTTACATACTCACCGGAGCCTTGTTCGGTTTGTTGCTGTCGTGGCTGTTATCACTGGCCGCGCATATTTCATTTCGCCGACGAATCAGTTCGGCTCAAATCGCCGCACTTCCGCTGCGTTCGCCGTTGGGCGGTTGGGGATCACTGCTTGGGCTCGCTCTGTTAATCGTATCCATACTTAGAACGTGGTGGGATTCCCGCGTCAGTCTGGTCAGCGGAGTTTCGAGCCTGTTGATTCTTACTGTGGCCTACGCGGTCGTCGGGGTGTCGAAGCGAACATCAGTTAGTGATGCGCAAGATTAGTTTGAGGTGAGCCCGCAGATTCCACTGTCGGCCATTCGCACCGCGAAATTGTCCGATCGATGGCAAAAAGGCGAAGTCAGCAGCTGCGTATGGTCTAATAGAACGATAACGAAACTGATGCCTTCCAGCCGTGCAACTCTTCGACGTCGGATGCTGGCGCTCCACCGCAATCTTCGCGGCGCGCGCATGATTGCCCGTGCATTTCTTTCGACAGATCATCCGCTACTGGCGCACATCATTCCCGTACGCCGCTGCAATCTGGCCTGCGAATACTGCAACGAGTATGACGATTTCTCCAAACCTGTCCCGACCGAAACGATGTTTGCACGCGTGGAGAAGTTGGCGGAACTGGGTACATCCGTTATCACCATCAGCGGTGGAGAGCCGCTGCTGCATCCAGATCTGGACGAAATCATTCGCCACATCCGCCGGCACGGCATGATCGCGGGACTGATCACAAATGGCTACCTTCTAGTCGCGGAGCGTATTCAGCGGCTTAACCGCGCCGGGCTCGAATGGTTGCAAATCTCGATCGATAACGTCACGCCGGATGATGTTTCCAAGAAAAGCCTCAAGGTGCTGGATAAGAAACTGGAGTTACTCGCGGAGCATGCCGATTTTCATGTGAATATCAATTCCGTGGTCGGCGGCGGAGTGTGTAATCCGCAGGATGCATTGACTATCGGCGACCGGGCGGTGGCGCTGGGTTTCAGTTCGACGATCGGCATCATTCATGACGGCACTGGACAACTGCAGCCGTTGGCCGACGAAGAACGGCGCATCTATCACGAAATGAAGGGGATGGAGAAGAGCAGCTTCACCCGCATCAATGGTTTTCAGGATAACATCGCGCAGGGACGGCCAAACCAGTGGCGTTGCCGCGCTGGAGCGCGTTACTTATACATCTGCGAAAACGGCCTGGTGCACTATTGCTCGCAGCAGCGCGGCTATCCTGGGATTCCGCTGGAGAAATATACGGTTCATGATATCCGACGCGAATATGTGACCGTCAAATCATGCGCTCCGCATTGCACGGTTTCATGCGTGCACCAGGTGTCGATTTTCGATTCCTGGCGGGCTCCACAGCATGCAGAGCAAAACGGTTCGAGCGCGAGTGACCTGGTGCAGATCGAGTAAAAAACGATTCGACTGTAGAGACGTAGCTGGCTACATCTCTACAGTGTGAATGCGTTACTTATTTTGCGCTGTTGGCGGCAGAAGGCCATTCAGGCGCAGATACATGGCGGCAGCGCTGTAGTGGTCTGCCCAGTCATTGGTGAGAGCAATCAGCGCGCGCGCCACCGTAGCTTGCTTGCCTTCGTGGATCTCGATACTGTCGCCGAGTTTTGAATCGTCCAATTTATTAAGCGCAGCCTGGCAATACATGAATGATTTTGTCAGCCCCGCCTGCAGCCGTTCCTTATCAGTCTCTGGAGTTGGTCTCATCGGTGGAGGAGGCATATTCGCGGCTTTGCTGCACAGTTCGATATTCGACATGGTCATATGCATTACCAGATGACCGAAAGGTTGCTGCGCGGGTGTCGGGCTCCAGCCAAATTTGTCCGCCGGCATTTCGTCGACAGCAGCGATTAAATTTTTCTGCTGCCGCTCGGCGATCTCCTTGACCGCGTCCGTCACCGGATTCTTACCGGTCTGCGTTTTCGCTTGCGCAGTTTTGTTTGGTTCGGTCTTAGCTTGCTCAGCTTTGTCCTGTGCAAAAATAAAACATGGCAGCGCAAGCACTGCGACAAAAACAGATATTCGTTTCATGGCATCTCCCGTTCGTTCTTAGGATAACTCTGACCGAAACTGTTAGCTAGATGCGCGGCATGCTGGTGGCATCTGAATCTATCCCCTACGAAAATGCAGAGGCAATCCCCACAGTCACCAGCTTATAGAGCAGGAACCATGCGACAACGATGATAATTGCTGTTGATCGCTTAACCTTGCTGTTGACCGCGAAACCAATTCCTATAAGCACAATGCTCCAGATCGTGAAAACATCCAGAGCGGACGCCATGCCATAGAGAAATTTATTTCCCATCGGGTCCATAAAATACCCTGGGTTCGTGGCCACCGGGTTTTTGGGGTTGAAGCCGGCTGGGTCAACCCCAGCGAACATAGAAATAATTCCCAGCCCGGCTCCAATGATGCCGGGAAGGCTGCCATAAATCACGATCGCCAGCGATGTTTTAAACGGCACGCTGGCCCCGGCGCCGAGGTTGAAGGTGGCCATCAGCACCGCCGCGATGATCACGAAAATAATCAAGTTGAGCACGGGAAGACTGTACGAAATGAAGCGGGCAACGGTGGCGGACAGTTGTATCTGCTTGGCCTGCTGCTCGGGAGGAAGTTTTTCGAATTGCTCGGCCCGCGATGACTGCGCGACTGCGTTCTTGCTGATCTGCTCAAAACCTATTTGCTTGCTCATGGCAAAAACGAAGGCCAGCGAAAAGATTGAAATCAGCAACCACGGCCCCCACCAACTGGCATTGCGGTGCAAATCAGTAAAAGTTTTGGTGGGCGCGATGAAAGTATCGACAATACGCGCGCCTTGGGAAAGAGGCGGGGATTCGGGGTCGACTGTGGACGCAAGATTGGGTGGAGTCGGCGCAGCGGCCATGTAGCACCTCCGAGGAGCGGATTGTAGCTCTGCTAAGGGGAAAGGCACAACAGATCGGTGGAGGCTGGGGCGTCCCCACCCGCTTGGACGGGCAGAGACGCCCGTTCTCCATTGACTCATGCAATTACTTCTGGTGTGGCTTCGAGCAAGCTGCGCGTGTAGGCGTGCTGTGGCCGCTCGGTAATCTGCTGGGGGGGGCCAACCTCAACAACCTTTCCGCGATACATCACAGCAATCCGAGTCGCAAGGTAACGCACGACGGGCATCGAGTGCGAAATAAACAGGTAGGTCAAGCCGAACTCGCGTTGCAGTTGCGCCATTAAATTCACGATCTGCGCTCCAACGCTCACGTCTAGAGCCGACACGGGCTCGTCAGCAACAATGAATTTCGGACGCAGAGCCAGCGCCCGCGCGATCCCGATGCGCTGCCGCTGCCCTCCACTGAATTCGTGCGGAAAACGGCGCATCGCCGACCCATCAAGTCCCACAGCTCGCAGCAACTCGGCAACCCGCGTTGATCGGGCACTCGCGCTCAGATGTTCATGAACAATTAGCGGTTCGCTGATGACATCTTCCACCCGCATGCGGGGATCGAGCGATCCAAAGGGATCTTGAAATATGATCTGCATGTCGCGCCGCAGGCTTCGCATGGCGGAGTTACTGGCGGCAAGGAGGTCGCGGCCTTCGAACACAATCTTGCCGGACGTTGGCTCAATTAAGCGAAGTATCAAGCGGCCCAGCGTGCTTTTTCCTGATCCTGACTCGCCGACCACACCGAGAGTTTCGCCGGACTGGATAACTAACGATACGTCGTCCACGGCAGGAACCTCGCTTTTTGCGCCTCCGCCAAAAATGGATTCGCCAAGCGGAAACACTTTGGTCAAATTGCGGACTTCGAGCAGAGACACGAATGGAATTTTAACAGCAAGCCAAGCCACGGCCTGGAGCTTTCTTTAGCAGTGTCAATCCGTGAAATCCGTGGCGGGTTTTGTTTATCGCCACGCGATCATCGGTACCGCTAGCAGTGCGGCGACCATGCCCAACGCCTTCCAGCGGGTGAAGTGCTCTCGCAGGATGAATCGCGCTAGTAATACGGTGACTGCGGGATAAAGTGAGCTAAGAACCACAGCTGCATCCAGCCGGCCGGTCTGACTGGCGCGAATGAACAACACACTGCCAATGACGTCGAGGCAACCAGCGAGCGCGCCGAAAGCGATGCCTGCGCGGTCGATGTTGCGAGGAATTCGTCCAATAAGAACGATTGCGCCGGTGAGAGTGAACGATGCGACCTTCGATGTAGCCGCTAACCAAAAGGCAGAGGCGTCCCCGGCCTGCTTCATGCAGAGATAGAATCCCGCAAAGCCAACGCCCGCAAGCGCAGCCATGCCAATGCCTTCAGGAGGACTATCATCTTCGGAGCGCGAGATTAGCCAGATTCCAGCCGCGGCCAGCAGGAAGCCGGAGATCTGCGCTGTCTGCGGCAGCCCTTCGCGAAACATTCCGAATACGGTGGGAATCGCAGCGCCAAGAACTGCCGCGACCGGCGCGGTCAGGCCCATCCTGCCCGACGAGAGTGCACGGTAAAAAATGGCCAGTGCGCCGCCGCCCGACAGGCCTCCCAGCAAGGACCATGCCAATGCAGTTTGCGAAGGAAACCGCGAATGACTGGCCAGCGCAAGGCTGGCCATAAGAAGCAGCCCGCTAAGATGTGCGATGGCGGTTAACAGAAACGCGTTTGTGCGGCGCGAAGCGTATCCGCCAACAAAGTCGCTCGTCCCCCAGGAAAAGACCGCGACCAGACTGAAGGCGGTGGGCGCGGATAGCGAGGGCAGCATCATTTGATAAGGAAGTAAACGAGACTAACACGCGAAGGGATGCTGCTGTCTCCCACTACGCACTGTCAACTCGAGCGCGGCGAGGGATCTAGGTGTTTCCTTGTGGAGGCGATACTAGTTGCGTAGGCAAACACCCAGATCCCCTGCTATGTTCGGAATGACAAGCTTACCGCAGCCCGGGACATCTGAAATGGGCCTACGTCACTGCCTCCGAGGTGGAGGCAGCCACTGGAATCTCCGCCGCCAGTTTTTCCAGCAGGCTTTCTAGGTGATCGAGAACGTCCCCAGCAGCCGTCGCCTTTAGCACAAATTTCAGCATCCCATCCGGAGTGAACTGCGCGCCGCGCTGTGATGATACGAATCGCGCCAGTTTCGCTGGATCAATTCCGGCATTTTGGCGGAATTTAATGGTCACGAGATCACGCTTACGCTCGATCGCATTCACCCCCACGCGCAACGCCAGCAGTTTGAGCGATGCATAATCCAGCAGATTGCGAACGGCGGCGGGTGGTTCGCCATAACGGTCTTCGAGTTCAGCGCCCACATCGCTCAATTGCGATTCGGTTTCGACGCCGGCTATTCGTTTGTACATCCGCAGGCGCTGGTTTTCTTCTGGAATGTAATTTACGGGAATGCGAATATTTAAACCGAGGTTGAGCTGGGTTTCGGCCTCATCCGGCCCGGCTTCGCCCTTCATCTCACGCACAGCGCGATCGAGCATCTGCGTGTACAACTCAAAACCTATGGCTTCAATGTGACCGCTCTGTTCTCCGCCCAGCAGATTGCCGGCGCCACGTAGTTCCAGATCTAAGGCTGCGATCTTGAAACCTGCGCCGAGGTCGGAAAATTCTTTCAAAGCTGCAAGGCGTCTGCGTGCAATCGGAGTAAGCTCGACGTCGGACGGAATCAGCAGATATGCATAGGCTCTGCGATTTGATCGGCCTACGCGTCCTCGCAGTTGATAAAGCTCGGACAACCCAAATCGATCGGCGCGATTGATGATGATGGTATTGCAGAGCGGAATATCAAGACCATTCTCGATGATGGTCGTGGCCACCAGAATGTCGGCTTCGTGATGCATGAACTTCAGCATCACCTTTTCAAGTTCTCCTTCTGACATCTGGCCATGACCCACGATGATGCGCGCCTTTGGTACTAACTCCTGCAACTTTGCGGCAATCTCCCAAATACTTTCCACGCGATTGTGCACGAAATAAACTTGCCCTCCGCGCGCGAGTTCCTGCTCGAGCGAAGATTGAATCAGCTTCTCATCCCAACTGGCCACCACGGTCTGAATGGCCATGCGGTCTTTTGGCGGAGTCTCAATCACGCTCATGTCGCGCATTCCGACCAAAGACATGTGGAGTGTGCGTGGAATCGGCGTGGCAGACATGGTCAGCACATCTACTTCTTTCCGCATCTGCTTCAGACGTTCTTTGTGGCGTACACCGAAGCGCTGCTCTTCATCGACAATGAGCAAACCAAGATCGGGGAACTTGATGTCCTTCGAAAGCAGTCGGTGGGTGCCGATGAGAATGTCTATTTTCCCGGCTTCGACCTTTTGCAAAATCTCTTTCTGCTGTTTTGCCGAACGGAAGCGGCTGATCATTTCGATCTTGACCGGGAATGCCGCAAAGCGCTGCTTGAAAGTTTCGAAATGTTGAAAAGCCAGAACGGTTGTGGGAGCCAACACCGCGACTTGCTTGTTGTCGTTGACCGCTTTAAAAGCGGCGCGCATGGCGATTTCCGTTTTGCCGTAGCCGACATCTCCGCACAACAAACGGTCCATGGGCTGCGAGGATTCCATGTCGCGCTTTACGTCGGTAATGGCGAGATCCTGATCCCCAGTCTCGGTGAATTCGAATGTATCTTCGAACTCGCGCATCCATTGATTGTCAGGCGAGAATGCAAAACCTTTGGCCGCCCTGCGTTCTGCGTAAAGTTTGAGCAGTTCGTCGGCCATGTCTTTCATGGCCTTGCGTACGCGCGCTTTGGTTTTGGCCCAAGCGGCTGTTCCCAAATGACTGAGCGGCGGCTTCGCGCCTTCGGACGAACGGTATTTCTGAATCAGGTCAAGGCGCGTGAGGGGAACATATAACCGCGCGCCTTCCGCATACTCCAGCAACATAAACTCGGCATTGCCATCGCCTTGGTTGATTTCCTTCAGTCCCTGGTACTGTCCAATCCCGTGCTCGACGTGGACGACGTAGTCGCCGACCTGCAAATCGCGAAAGTCCGAAAGGAATGCGGAAACTTTCGACTTGGTGCGCTGCGGGCGGGATACCATCGATTCGGATTCGTCGAACAGATCGCGCGAGCCGAGAATCGCCAGGTGAGCGTCAGGGAACACAACGCCATCGGGGACGTAGGCTTTGACCAATGTGCTGGTGAGGATTTCTCCCGCGAAATACGCGGTTTCGTCAGCGTAGCTTTCGCCGCCGCGAGTGCGGCTACCTAAACGAAAGGAAAGTGCGTACTCGCTGAAAACGTCTGCGAGCCGTTCTACCTCGCCGATATTCGGAACCGCAATCAGCACGCGGTTCTGTTCACCAATCTGCTTCTTGACGTCTTCCAGCATCGCCGGAATTGCGCCATGAAAGCGCTGCGCCGGTTGTGAATGGAAGCTGACTCCCTCGCCCGCGTCTGGGCGCGCGATCTCGAGGTGCTCAATCGAAGCGCCTGGAAGATTCGCCAAGTTCCGCCACCAATCCTCAGGAGCAACATACAAGTCCGTGGGACGAACCAGGTTGCCGATTTCGCTGCGCTCGTGCGCCTCCTCTATGCGTGACCAGGCCTGATCAAATTCTTGCCTGACACTTTCCGGTTCGTCAGTAAGAATTGCAGCCTGTGGGAGAAGGTCAAACATGGTGCGGTCAGCGCCCGCTACCGGCGCGTAAAACTCCCAGCCGGGAAAAACGCTTACGCCGCCAGCGCGCACTGCTTGCTCTACAACCTCTTCGGCGCCGGTAATGCGCTTGCCTGATAAGCGGACATGTATTGCCCCAAGCAGATCATCGCTAACCGGAGTTTCCGTCAGTGGAAGTAGCAGTGCCTCGTCGACTGGAGTCGAAGATCTTTGCGTGGCTGGATCGAATTTGCGAATCGATTCGACCTCATCGCCGAAGAATTCGATGCGCAGCGGACGGTCAGCCTCGGGAGAATACACATCAAGGATGCCGCCGCGAAGAGCGTATTCACCGGGCATTTCAACTACATCAGTTGACGTGTAACCAACCGTATTCAGGTGGCGCAGCAGAGGTTCAACATCAAGCGTCTCTCCCCGGCGAACCATGCGTGCCAGATCAGCGTAATACTCGGCGGAACGAAGACGCAGCGCCGTCGCCGCGATGGGCGACACCAGAATTGAGACCGCTCCTGTCGCGATTTTCCACAGCGCAACGGCGCGTTCCTCCTGGATTTCAGGGTGTGGGGAAAGATTCTGAAATGGCAGAACGTCGCGGGTCGGAAGTGAGACTATAGAGTCAGGATCGTTTCCGCCGATCAACTCGTGGAAAGCTTGCAGCACGGGCACGAACTCTTCGGCAGCGCGATTATCTTGAACCACCACGATGAACGGACGCCCGGCGCTCTTCTGCAGCAAAACCAGCAGCAAAGCCTTCGCGGTGGGAGTAAGTCCAGAGACACTTATACGCCCCGTGCCCTCGCGGAGGTGGGAGGCTACACGTAAAAAGGCGGGCAACTTTTCCACGTCCGTGAATAGATCACGGACGAAAGGCAAGACCATTGCTCAGTAATTCTAACAGGAGATTCGTGCCGTCGAAGTTGGAGACGGGGGAGGACACTCGTCCTCCATTGATCAGGTTACTCGCGGAACAACGGTCGGGTCAGGCAAGTTGGGCCACCGCCACCGTTGATGCACAACGCGGAACCGGGGAAAGTTCGTACCTCGAATCCTGCTTGCCGCAGTTTTGCGTTTGTCTTAGCATTTTCTTCCAAGGCCAACAGACGCTTTTCGCCTAACGACAACACATTGCAAGCCAGAGTCTCTCGCTCGGAATAATCAATTTCAATGAAATCGCAGCCACGCGCTTTCAGTAACTCTATGGTTTCAACGGCAAGCCATGGTAAGTCGACCAACACAGTCTTTTCATCGAGCAGGCTCATCAACGACATTAAATGCACGCACGTGCACGGACCCGATGCATGCGGCAGAGGCGCCGAAAGGACTTCGACCCCTTTTGGCGCCAGAAGCGCGCGCATCTGCTGGATACCTTGCCCATTGGTGCGATAGCCGTGGCCAATGAGCAACGTCTTGGCATCAAGCCAAACCATGTCTCCCGCCTCCGCGGTTGCGGGAGCGGTAATCTTGGCGAGCATCGGGATGCCGAGAATCTGGCAAAACGATCCGTGATGTTTGCCTTCGGGAATGCGATTGGTTTTGCCCGGACGCATGAGGATCAAGCCAAAGTCTGTTGGCAAAGACGCATCGTGCGCGTAGACGGCGTCGAGCGAAAGTTCCATCGCTGGGGGAATGTCTTCAACTTCGGCCCCGCAGGCTTGCAGTTCGCGGCATAAAGCCTCGTGCTGGGCCTGAGCCGTTGCGAAATCTGGCAGACGCATGAAGCCAAGCTCCCGCCAGCGCGCGGCGCGCTCCGGTTGATGCCAGCAGGCGGTACGCGGTGAACAAACCAGTACCCGTTTTAGCGCGCCTACCATGGAGTGACCGTTGAAGCGGGCTTCCACCGCAATCTGAGGTATCGCATCTACTAATTTGTCGAAGCCGCTGGCCATGAAAGAAATCTAAACTGCTGCTATCGCAAAAGCAATACAGGAAGGCATCAGGAAATTCCTCTGTCATTTCGAGCAGCGCGGACAACGACGAACCTGGTTTTTCGGCGGCGTGAAAGAACCGGTCCCTCGCTTCGCCCGGGATGACAAAAGGTGGGGGATGACCGTAATACTTAGCTTTCAGAACTCCATGTGCCCACGGAACGAAGGCACAATCACCGGCCCGCGTTCACGGTTGTATCCGGGGTCGTTGATATGCTGCACGCCCGGAGCGACATAGATACCGCGCCACACATGGACCGTGTAATAAGACTCTACGATGTTTTCACGACCGTAATTCAGCCCGCCATCACCGAGAAGGAAACCTAAGCCGCCATCGGCCAGATAAGTCTGGTGGTATTTACAGATACTGTTCGTGACAAACGCAACGCCTGCGCGATCCTGCTTGCGATGCCACCACGCGCCGCTTGCTCCGACTCCTCCAGCAAAGGTTTGGTCAACCTCCGTGTACGCGAAAGATTCGGTTTTTCCGTTATTCCATCCAAAACGGCCGAATGCGGTCAGATATCGCGTGAGATTTTGCTCCAGATTCACACCGAATCCGTATTTACGAGTGATGTGCCAGGGATGAGCTGTGATATCCGGAACCGGTGTGAGGTGAGCTTCATAGTTGGCAATGGCCTGGCGATAGATGCCCATGTTTGCGTAATTGGTGTAGGCCAACAGACGAACCACGCCGGCTTTTCGCGGGATGAAGCCGCGGCGAAACTCGTATTCGTAGTTTTCGGCATGCGCCTGCCAAACCTTCCACACCAGATCGATTCCGTTTGCGACCTTGGGCATTAGCCCCTCGCCGAAGCGGAAGCCCCAATTGCGGTCTTCATAATCAACGGTCGCGCCGACGGTATAGCCGCGCGTGTCGGCAGCGTAGTCCCAGGCACCGTTGTTGTCGATGGTCCAGTTCGTAAATTGAAAGTGGGTGTCCGAACCGACCGAATTTATGTCAAAGAAGTCCGGCATGCTGAACTTGCCGAAGCGGACTTCCAGCCGCCGGCGGGGCAGTTCATCAAAAAGCGATAGCGCAGTGCGCCCGTTTTCGATTTTGTCTTTGCTCAACGCGAATATTTTGTCAATCATTCCTCGCGCCAGATACGGTGCTTTGCTCAAGAATGGATTGCGCACGATATCGAGATCGGTGTTGCCAGCGAGCCCGAAGCCCTCACTCAGAGCTGCTCCGCCTGCCTCTTCAACATCAGCTAGAATCTCTGTAGACTCGTTAAGCCGCACACCAGTGTAGAGAGTCAAGACCCGAGATGTCGCTTTCTGGTAGTTCGGGAGAAGACTATGGGGCCCGCTGTAAGCCGCGTCGAATGGAGGATGCGTCTGAAAGATGAAATTCATCTGCCCGGAAAGCCAGAACCGCGTATCTTTCAAGTGCGGAAGCATGGTTTCGACGGCTTCGCCTGCGGGCGGATCAGCTTCGTCGACGTCCGGTATCGAGCTTGACCGCTGCCCAGGGGATGGATCTTCCCCTTGCTGCGCGACTGCGGGAAGAGCACCTGTGGCCCAAAGCATCAACCACAAAGAGTAGCTCAGTCCTGCGGCACGCAGAATCGCACGTACCGATTTTGCAGTGGCGTCGCAATCGGCTTTGCGGGGGTCTCTGCCTCGTGCGATATTGAAAATGAATTTCATATTCATAATTGCAGGTTAGGTAAGCGGAGATTTCAGCTCAACCCCATTGTCACCGTCGCATGTGACAATGATCACAATAGTTAACGCCACTATATCACAGCATATTAACTATGGTTAACTACATTAAACGCGTTCGGCTCAGGTGGTTGGCGAATACTCCAATGCGAAGGGTGATTCCACCAATCCACCCAGCCTACGCACACCTCGTTAAAGGAATGTTACAAGCTGTTGTCTCAGCGGCTTTCATCCACCACCCAGTGCATGCGAAGCTGCCGCTTGCCGCTTTCGTCGGTGACCACGACCCAGTTCATGCGCAACGGTTTGTGTTCCGTCTTCGGTTCCACGTTCCACGAAAAGTTTTCTTCGTGTTGGATCACGCGCATGAACTGCGTCGTCGCCATCGCCCACGGTTGTGCGAATAGAGTCATGCAGGTCATTGTTCTCTCCCTCCTTTCTGTAAAGTTCAACCACCACCTATTCGATGTGACGCTCCTTAAGAATGCGATAAAAAGTTCATAAGGATTGCGCGCTTCAGTGCGCTCCCCACGCGCCCGACAGATCAACCACGTGATACAGAACCAGCAACATCATCAGGACCAGGTATCCGCGCAACGCCATCAGCGAGATCTTCACGCTGGTAGTCATGGATATGCGTCCGAGCGAAGCCGTATCGACTTTTTCCTCGCGCACATCATCAAGCGGATGAACAACTACAAACTGATCCTCAGAGACATTGTTAATCGTGGTTGGTCTGAGCAAAGCCATCACACCCATGTTTGCACCTCTCCTTGCTTCCCTTAACTTGCAGGAAACAGATTGGGAGCGACCACTTGGGCCGCGAGAATTAGCGAGAGGATGAACAGGACGACGATGATGGTCCAGTTCACCCAATTGTTCCAGGGCTTGTTCACGTACGCGTCGCCGAGGACCTCTTTGTCATTGAGGAGCAACTGCAAAAAGACAATGGCCAAAGGCAACATGATTCCCGCCAAAACCTGAACGCCAATGATGATCAACTGCAAAGGCGCGCCAGGAATCAGCACGATTGCAGCGGCCAGCGCGACGCATATCACATAAGTGCGTAAAAGCCTTTGGCCTTGCGAACCGGCATTTCCAGACTGTGCGGCCAGCCTTTCACCTCTCCATATGCCCAGGCACTGGAGAGTGAGATTGCGGTCGTGCCCAGCACAGCAGCATTGATCATCAGCAACAGAAGCCCGCTGCGAACCGCCTCGCCGGCGAATGGCTGGAGATCACGAGCCAGTTGCGCGGGATCAGAAAACACCAGCCCATGCAGTTTGCCGGCATTGCCCGCGATCATCATGCAGCCGGCGACAACAATGGTGAACACAGCTCCCAAAAACGTATCCAAACGGGACCAGTTCAAATCCGCAAACCGCAGTCGCTTATCGGCAACACAACTCTGCTGGAAGAACAATTGCCATGGAGCAATGGTGGTTCCCACAATCGCGACCATCAAGAACACCAGGCTGGTCTTCACCCCGCCAGTGGGCAAACCCGGGACGAACGTGTCGTGGAAGACGCCGCTCAAGCCCGCCGGCCGCAGCTTAAAAACAATGAACAGCCAAGCTGTATCGAGCAAGCACAGAAAAACGGTTACGTGTTCCCACCGCCGATAACTTCCGGTCAGCGCCATGAACATGAGGCCGACCGCCGCAACAGGGACGCCAACTTTGGGCGCGATGCTCATGTGCCCAAGCGCCAAGGCAATCACCGCAAATTCCGTCACCAAAGTAAGGAAGTTCACCAACTGGAGATCAATCAATGAAAATAGTCCCCACCACTTTCCGAAACGCTGGTAGATCATCGTGGCATGGCCTTTGCCCGTTGCGATTCCAAGCCTTACCACCATTTCCTGAATGAAGTAAGTGACTGGGAGCAACAGCAGAAGAAGCCAAAGCAGCTTGGTTCCATATTGAGCGCCAGCTTGGACGTAGGTCGAGACCGCGCCCGCGTCGTTATCGGCCTCCATAACGATCAGGCCCGGCCCGAAGACGACCAGGAACGTTAGGACATTGCGGGCCCACTTCGAGCGGACGAGCCGCCCGCGGACTGCCGGCACCTCAACTTCGGTTACGCCGATGACTTCCTCTTGCATGCTCTGTTCCTGTCGGAATTGAATTGCCCAAAGCTGGCTGCTTACGAATGATTGCCAGCCTCGGCCTTGCTCCCACTTCGCGTCGCCGGGCGTTCAAGTTTGGAATCACCGTGCAGTCGATGCAGCAAGACTACGATGACTGCTCCCCAAAACGGAATCAGAGCAGCGACAATCCAAAACTTGACCAGCCAATGCACGGGGAACTCCCGCTGTGCGCAACTGCAAGCACTCCGCGACAGGAGTCGTAACTCGACCAGCAGTCGCATCGCAGTTGCGCGGGTTTTATTTGCAAGGAAAAAGTGTGCCTTGCGGCACCAGCCTCGATCCCTCGCGTTCTTCAGTTGTCGGTCAGAAGAAGCAGAGGTGAGGCGATAGGCAGGTTAAAGCGTATCGGGACACCTAACCGCTTGTTCTACACCGGAATGCCGCCGAGACTACTCGGAGGCTCTGGTCCAAAAACTGTCCGCATATTTCGTTGATCACTCCTGACGGGAGTTATGGATTTCCCGCCACAATTCTTATATCATACCCCCCTTGGGTACTGTCAACCAAAAAGGATCGAGAAAACGGAAAAAATGCCAGATAAGATTCCCGAGATTTCAAAAGAAAAACAGAAGCTACTATTCCGCATTAAGCGGATCCGCGGGCAGTTTGCGGCTGTGGAACGGGCGCTGACCTCCGGAGATGAATGCGCGGACATCCTGATGCTCTTGGCCGCCATTCGTGGTGGGGTTAACGGATTGATGGCGGAAATTCTGGAAGATCACATCCGCCTGCACATGATGAATCCCGACCATGCCGTGGATTCGCCCGAAGAGTTGGGAGAGGATTTGATCGGACTGGTTCGCGCCTATCTGAAGTAGCTGGAAATACGCACGGACCGAACCAGGAAAGAAGGGCAAAAAAGCAGGACAGCTCGGAGCCCCCCGAAGCTGTCCTCGAAACCCTCCCGGTTAGAAGGGGTGTACTGCAACGAGGCTACCGAAAACGTGTTGCAGAACTGTTGCTAAAATGTAAATATCCGGTGAATTAAGTTACCAACAGATTAGCCCCTTTCGGCGCCGGGCTTGGCCTTCCGGGTAGCCCATGAACCCGCCTAAGCCGCTACCCGCTGTTAACATATATCACGAGTTTATTTTCGGAGAGCCCATGGCCCGCAAAATGGAGATGTCTCGTAAGCTGCAGCAGCGAGCCGAGCAGATGATTCCCGGAGGGGTCAATTCGCCGGTACGCGCCTTCCATTCGGTTGGCGGAGATGCCCCTTTCATCGTGCGCGGCCAGGGTTCGCACATTTTCGACGCGGATGGTAACGAGTACATCGATTACGTCGGCTCCTGGGGTCCGCTTATCTTGGGTCATGCTCCCGCCAAAGTGATCGAAGCCATTATGGACGCCGCATGCAATGGCACCAGCTTCGGGGCTTCGACGCCCAGTGAGGCTGACTTGGCCGAGATTGTGCTTTCCGCGTTCCCCCATATCCAAAAAGTGCGGTTCGTCAGCTCTGGCACGGAAGCGACCATGTCCGCCATTCGCTTGGCGCGTGCATACACCAAGCGTAAGTACATTGTGAAATTTGAGGGTTGTTATCACGGGCACGCTGACGCTTTGTTGGTGAAAGCTGGATCAGGCATAGCCACGCTTGGGATCCCAGGCTCAGCGGGCGTTCCCGACGAGTTCATTCAATTCACTCTGGCTTTGCCTTTTAATAATATTGACGCGCTTGAACACGCCTTTAAGAAATTCAAGCACGAGATCGCGTGTGTGATCGTTGAGCCGGTCGTCGGAAATATGGGTTGCGTTCCCGCTTCCGGCGGATATCTGGCAGCGCTGCGGCTGATCACTCAGCGGGAGAACAGCGTGCTCATCTTCGACGAGGTCATGACTGGCTTTCGTCTCGCCTTTGGCGGCGCGCAGGAGCTTTACGGTGTCACGCCGGACTTAACCACGATGGGGAAGATTATCGGCGGAGGTCTCCCGGTAGGCGCTTATGGCGGGCCTTCGGAGATCATGAACCTGGTTTCTCCGCTCGGCCCTATGTATCAGGCTGGAACGCTTTCGGGCAATCCACTGGCTATGGCGGCTGGTCTGGCCACCCTGCACCATTTGCGCGATCACAAACAGGAAATTTATCCGCAACTGGATAAGCTGAGCGGGCAACTGGTGGAGGGAGTCGCGTCGGCTGCGAAAGAAGCGGGTGTGTCTCTCTGCTTCAACCGCGTCGGGTCGATGTTTACGTGGTTTTTTACTCCCGGCCCGGTTACAGACTGGGATTCGGCCTCGAAGTCTGACACCGAGGCCTTCGGCCGCTTCTTCCGTGCCATGCTCGATAGCGGAATGTATTTACCGCCATCGCAGTTCGAAGCTGCATTTCTCAGCGCCGTTCATACTCAAGAAGAAATCCAGCAGACTATCAACGCGGCTAAACAGGCATTTGCGTCGGTGCACGCGTAGACATTTCTGACAGCCGTTCGGACGCCGGGCCGAAATCTCAAGCGATAGAAAAGGCCACGCTCTTGTGGAGGGTGGCCTTTTGTATTTCCCGCGCTCATCCCTGCAACGCCATCATCCTTATAAGATGACGTTAATTGCAATTTGAACCCCGGGATGCACCGGGCTAAGCAGGAAATATTCGCCGTCGATGTAATCGACGTATACCGGATCGCCATAGCCCCAGCCGCCGGGCCAGGGTTGCGCGATTACAAACCAATATCCGCCATATTGAAAGCGCGGCGTTCCCGAAACAATTACTGGCTGACCAATGCTGAACGTATGCTGCCGCCCGAAGTTCGCCCGGAAACGGTCGTCGGGAATGCGGCCGCCTTGCCGGCCTTGAACTGGCTGATCGTGGCGCTCATCCTGGCGCGCTTGCTGGTCAGGATGTTTATCTCTGTCCTGATCGGCTTGCCGATCAGCGCGTTCGTCTTGTTTCTTGTCTTTGTCTTGATCTACTCGTTTATCATCTTGCCGGTCTGACGGACGTGTATCCTTTCCATCCGGCTGCGCGCGCTTGTCTTCCTGGGGATGCGACTCATCCTGCGCATGAACAGGCATAGAAATGCTGAGAATTGCTGCCAACCCTGCGGTGCCAACTACTGCGAATAGCTTCATGGTGTTGCCTCCATTTAATTTGCTAGGACGTGCAAACTTCATAAGCGACAACTAATTTCAACCGTACGACTCAAACAGCGACTTACGCAGATTTCGCTTCTATGTTCGCGGCGCAGTGTGGATGACCGCACTCGCAGGCGATCTCAACCTCATCGCTTCCGGCTTCCTCACAGGCGGTGCTGCAGTATTTACCCTCGCCAGTGCAGGTGCACGGCTCGTGTGCGCATTTTTTGTTTTCTGTTTCTTTCATCAGTTTCCTCATTCCGCCGCCAATCTTGGCGCGACACATTAGTTGCCAAAACGCGTCCGAAGGTAGCCTGAGGAATCGCGACCACCGTCATAGGGATGGCAAGGATCGGATTCTTGCCTTAGTCGACTAAACCTAAGACCTCTCGGGTTCACTCGAAATGACAACCGCCTCTACGCATGGGGGTGGAGCAGGCATGATTCGTGCCAGCTCGACTCAGGTGATTACTGTAGGAGCACTGTTTTCAACAAGTAGTTGCCACGCTTATTTGTGGTAAACTCCGCGCCCAGCAGGGTTTCTAGCATCTAGATCAACGCGTTTGAAAGGGAGAACCTAAAATGATTCGTCCCGAACCTCCAACCCATCCTGATGATCTTATGAAGCCTGACCTGTTTAGCGAGATCCTGTTGATCGGAAGCGGGCTCATTCTGTTTGTGCCTTTGCTGCTGATCCTTGTGACGGCTTTGAGCCAGTCCGGGCCAGTACGCTAGCCAGATGCATTGCGCAGCTTGAGCTCGTAACAGAAGTGGTTGATCAGTTCTTGGGCGTAGGAGTCCGGCTCGACGAATTGAAATCCGTAGCGAAATGCGCTCCTCTGCCGAACTAAGGCACGAATAGACACTACGCCGAGCGGAAGCTCGAACTCCAACCGAACTACCTGGTCGAGCGGAATCTCGATTTGCAGCATTACAGCGAGTCCTTGTTCGCTGACGTCCACCGAGTGTCCCATCACCCGACTGCTGTCACGGGAATAGATCTTGACCTCAACGTCGAGCTTGAATCGTGAATGCTTTCGTGCGTCGATCAGCTTTCCCGTCCTTGATGTTCCAGTATCGTTTTCAAACCCCAATTTGTCACGCTCTGTCCGGTCAAAAGCATGGCCACTCCGTCCTCCACCGGAAGCGATTCCTCGAATACCCTATCGGCATAAAATCCGCAAGACTTCAAACTTGTCCGAGCGAGATAAACTCAGGAATGCAAATTAGAACTTTGGCGGAACGGGACGCGAAAATATTCTGGCAGCTCCGTCTCGAAGCGCTCGAAACGGAACCGCCCGCGTTTTCTTCCTCCGCCGCAGCCCATCGAACGACCACGCCAGAATCGGTGGCATCCCGGCTAGGGTCTGGCTCGGGCGAAAACTTCGTGCTTGGTGCGTTCGTTAACGATCAACTCATTGGAGTAGTCGGATTCTCTCGTTCTCCGGAGGAAAAAACCAGGCACAAGGGACGCGTCTGGGGCGTCTACGTAAAATCCGAATACCGCGGAAAAGGTTTCGGACGAGCGCTGATGGAGGAACTCCTCCGCCTAGCCCGGTTGCAGCCAGGACTTGAGCAGGTGACTTTGGCGGTCGGCAGCGGGCAAGCTGCGGCGCGTAAACTTTATTTGGAATTGGGATTTCAAGTTTATGGCCGCGAGCCGCAAGCCATAAAAGTGAAAGAAACCTACATCGACGAAGATCTGATGACGTTCGTGCTCTAGATTCGTGCGGCGGACACTCATGTCCGCCGCCTCCGATCAACCTGATCTTTCATTTGAATTGTCGAGCGGAACAAAGCGTTTTTTGGAGGGTACAATCAGCTGTTAAACATGGGTTCGCCATCCGAAATTGATATCCGTTCCGCTGATGAATCCGACGCCGTCGCCATCTTGCGATGCCTGAAAGCGGCATTCGCTCCATACTGCGACGACTACACGCCGGCCGCTTTCGCCGACACGGTTCTATCACCTGAGACTTTGCACCTTCGCCTGCAACGGATGTGTGTCCTGGTTGCGACTGCAGCCGGCAATGTCGTCGGGACGATCTCAGGTACGTGTGACGCCGAAGAGGGGCATCTGCGGGGAATGGCAGTGCTGCCTGAGTGGCATGGGTTGGGAGTTGCTGTGAAACTGTTGGCCGCGATCGAGGCCTTGCTGCGTGGCTACGGGTGCAAGCGCATCACCCTGGACACAACTTTGCCGCTCGTCCCGGCCATGAAATTCTACGAAAGAAACGGATACCGTCGATCTGGAAACATTTCAGATTTTTTCGGCATGCCTCTGCTGGAGTACGAAAAGCAACTCTCTTGAAGTTGATTTGATCTCCAATAATTACGCTGCCATTTCAATCCGGCGAATCAGGTCCAACTGCTCGGCCTTACTTTCAGCGCCGATAGTGAACGCATCCAGAACTCCCAAAGATAACGCATACTTCAGGGCTTCGTTCTGTCGCATGCGCAAATCTCCCTGACCCAGGATTTTCATTCCCACGATTGCCTTACCGCTGGTGCGCATCTGGCGCAGGACGTCGACTACCGTTTTCGGATCGGCGTCCATGTGCGAACCGATGGGATTGATGCGCACCAGATCGACTTCAACCCACGCCGACTTGGCCGCCAAACGCAGCGCCTCAACGCTGTGACACGAACAACCGTGCGCGCGAATGACGCCTTTCTGTTTGGCTTCAGAAAGGACGTCCATCACTCCCTTGTAACGCTCGGTCCAGTCGCCTTCCGTTAGGCAATGCATCAGGCAAATATCAAGGTAATCGGTTCCCAACTCACGGCGGAAACGGTCCAGATCCGCGCTCATCGATTTGGGATCCCGCGACCAACTCTTGGTCAACACAGTGACTTTGTCGCGAGGCAAATGCTTTAGTGCCTCGGCCACATGCGGATGGCTGCCATAAGCATCTGCTGCGTCGAAGAATCGTAATCCCTGGTCATACCCATTGAGAAGCAATTCAGAGAGTCCCTTGACGCCGAGGGCGGTTTGATTGGAGTGATGGGCGAAGCCAATCGTACCCGTACCCACGGCAAGCCGGCTGGTCTTGATGTCGGTCTGTCCCAGAACTACTGTGTCGGAAGCCTTATATTTCTGACTTAATGGAGTTGGGACCGAAGCCCAAGCTGGCAGACTATGCGATCCGATCCAAGCGGCTCCCAAGCCGCGCGCTGCATGAAAGAAAAAATCCCGCCGCTTCATAGATAATCCCTGACAGCGGATCGCTGACCTTCACCTAATTATGACTTCCGGCAAGAAAATTGGTTACCACAATCGCGTTAGTCAAACTCAATCTTCTCGAATCCCAAACCCTGCAGAAGGCTGTTAATCGTTGACGTTGCGTTTTGTTGGGCAGTTCGTAATACTCCGTCGGCCAACGCGGACTGTTGCAACTCCCGTTCGGCTTCCTGCCGGACCTGCGTTTCCAGATCTGGATCCGTGGGCACAAGCAGTCCGGTTTGCCGGGAATACACTCGAGTCTTGGCGCTGTCGAGCCGCACGCTGAAAACTTGCGCGGTGGGAAGATGCAAACGAACCTCCTGCTTGTTGACTTTGACGTCGCCTGGTTTCAGCTCCGAGAAATCGATCCCCGCTACAACCTCGCCATGCACCAGCATGAGGAGTCGATCTCCCGCCAGGAAATCCGGGAGAATGGAATTTTCTTTCGCGCCCGTCACCACCTTGTCCATGGTGTAAACCACAGTTTCCAGCCGCTGGAGTCGCTGAATGCGATCCACTACGGTGGGTTGGCTCACATCAATGGTGAGGGTTCGACCCGTCAGAGCCGTCCACATACGGTTCGCGATGTTTGGTCCGGAGTTTTGCGATAGGACATACAATTCAGTCAGGACGGCCAATACCATCCCAAGCACGAGTCCGACGAGAAGCACGAATGCTGTTTTGGACCGCGCTGGTTGGGTAGAGTCGACTGGCGCATCAAAATCGCGTGACATTCTGCAAGGTTATCACCACGCCTGAGCGGGGCGGACAAGCTTGTCGCCGCATATGACTTCGACTCCGCAAACCACTTCGCATCTCCCAGCCTCGCCCTTGCATCTAGTGCTCATGGAATTCCGACAACTTGGCTATTCCGGATTAAAAGTTCCCGTCCTCAGCTATGGCACCGGCACTTTCGGTGGGCGCGGTGAATTCTTTCAAGCCTGGGGCAACAGTGACGTGAAAGAAGCCACCCGCCTGGTCGACATCTGCCTCGAAGCCGGAGTTAATTTCTTCGACACAGCTGATGTGTATTCGCAGGGAGCGTCTGAGGAAATTCTCGGCAAAGCCATCGCTGGCCGTCGCGGCCAAGTTCTGATTTCCACCAAGGCCACCTTCGCCATGGGCGACGGCCCCAATGATCTCGGTTCCTCGCGCCATCATCTGATTCCGGCCTGCGAAGCCAGCCTGCGCCGTCTCAACACCGATTACATCGATCTCTATCACATGCATGGATTCGACGCCCAGACTCCAGTCGAGGAAACCGTCAAAACTTTGGACACTCTGGTGCAGAGTGGCAAAGTCCGCTACATCGCCTGCTCCAATTTTTCGGGATGGCACCTGATGAAGTCTCTTGCCGTTTCCGAAAAATACGGCTGGGCGCGTTACGTGGCTCACCAAGCCTACTATTCGCTGGCCGGGCGCGATTTTGAGTGGGAACTGATGCCCCTGGGGCTGGATCAGAAGGTCTCGACCATCGTTTGGAGTCCTTTAGGCTGGGGCAGGCTTACCGGCAAGATTCGCCGCGGCAAACCGCTACCCGAAGTGAGCAGACTACACAGCACGGCAGAGCAAGGCCCGCCGGTCCCAAATGAATATCTTTATAAAGTCGTGGACGCGCTCGACGAAATCTCCCGTGAAACTGGCAAAACCATTCCACAGATTGCTCTGAACTGGCTTTTGCAAAGGCCGACGGTAGCGAATGTAATCATTGGGGCTCGTAATGAAGAACAGTTGCGCCAGAATTTGGCTGCAGTTGGATGGAATCTCGCACCCGAGCAGATAGACCGCTTGGACGCAGCCAGCGACATGACTCCGCCGTACCCGTACTGGCATCAGCGCCAGTTTTCGAGAAACCCGAAGCCGGTGTAGATTGCTGGATCCCCATAGTAACCATTTGAGGGTAACCATCCAGAAACGCCGAAACTCAGGCGCGTAGCCGTCAGTCCACGCTATCCTGCCGAGCTGGAGTTGGTTAGCCGCGATGAGAAGGTAACTGTTACCTTTGGTTACCTTCGTCCATTGACCCATTCGCCAAAACTGGTAAAGTCAAAAAGCAAGAAAAGTGGCCGGCGCATGGGAGTAATGTGCTAACCGCATGAATTCAAATATCCAACTTGCGCTTTGGGTCGCCCACCCCGCCTTCGAATTGTTCCTGATCGGGGCCATGCTTTGGCGCAAACTTCACCGCACGTTTCCCGTCTTTTTCGCCTACGTTGTTTTTCAGGTTCTGAATTTTCTGGTCTTATTCCCGATTTACAAGTTTGGCAGTACTTCGGCCTATTTTTATGCCTATTGGATCAGTATGGCAATCAGCCTGGCGATTGGTTTTAAAGTAATTCACGAAGTCTTTCAGGATGTGTTCCGTCCCTACCACACGTTGAAAGATCTGGGCACGGTCCTGTTCAAGTGGGCCGCGTTGGTAATGCTGCTGGTGGCAGTAGTAGTGACGGCATCCAGCCAAGGGGGCCCGGATTCGCCTCTGGTCCAAGCCGTGATCATAGGGCAACGCTGTGTACGAGTCATGCAATGCGGCCTGATATTGTTCCTCCTGGTTTTTTCCCGCTACCTGGGGGTTTCCTGGAGGCAGCACAGCTTCGGCATCGCTCTCGGACTAGGGGGGTTCGCTACCGTCGATCTGGTTGGAATGGCTTTATTTTCAGGGGGACAAATCAGGCCGCACATGGTAAGTCTGATCAATACTACGGCGTACAGCCTCGCTATCTTCGTCTGGATCGGCTATGCGTCATGGAAAACTATTCCACGGGACGCGCCTGCCAATATGCGCATGTCACACCGATGGGAGCAAAGCCTTGGCGATTTGCGGAATCCAACGGGTGAGGATTCTTTGATCCCCATGTTCGAGCGAATGGTGGACCGAGCCTTCTCACACAGCCCTGCGGAGGCGGAACGAGAGCTGAAAGATGAGCAACGGGTGGTAACGAAGATGTCAGTTCCAGGCAAAGCTGTTGCATCGATCTCTCGTCGGACATTGCCAAGAGACTTGGTGCGTTGATTGATTGTCTTAAGTTTGGACAGCAAATTTCAATACTTCGAATAAAAGAAGACGTCGGATTGCCCTTAGGCTAGCTCGCGTATGTCATTGAAAATACAAATTTAACTATAATTTCACAAGCTCGGTTCAGACATTCTTAACCGGCATTAAGAAGTCCCTCAACTCAAAATTCTCCATAAGTGCTTGACACCGCCTGTATAATCCGTGCCAAGTCAGGGTCGCCGCTCCCAGGGGACCCGTGCTAGGAGAATACTCCCATGAAACGTGCGGTCAGGATGTTGTTCCTGATGGTAGGCCTAACTTGTGCAATTTCGGCGCTTGCCGCGCCGGTGGTACCTGCACCGGAAGAAGGTGCCCCGGTACCGTGTTGCACAGGACAAAATTGCCGGTAAGGCATTTGTCATAGTTGACGAGCTACCCCTAAGTGGCTCAAGAATTCAGCAGGCTGGCGGTTTGAAAAACAAACGCCAGCCTCTTTTTATTGGTGGGAAATGTGCACTTGGCTTTGGCTAGGCTGCACGCTTCAACAGTCGCGCCAGTTCAGCCGGGTCAGAAACCGGTGGCTGGCAAGTAAATCCGGAACAGATAACGGCTATAGTTTTACCCTCCCTCACTCCCGGTAATTGCGGAATGCTCTCCGCCAATGCAGGCGGAAGGTTTTGCGGAACAGCCTGGTTGGCTTCCAGTTTGATGACAGCTTTATTCGCAGCGTAAGACGCTATAGCTGCGTCGTAGAGGCGCTTGGCCAGTTCGTCGTTTCCAACGATCACAACTTGAGTGTGCGGATGCAGCAGCTGGACGGCGGCAATTCCGTAGGTAGCGGCAAATAGTCCGTACTGCCCGGCCAAACCCGCAATTATTTCAATGGTCTGTTCTGTCTTGTCACGTAACCCCGGGTCATTGGTATAGGCGTGAAGCCGGAGCAAGGCTATCGCGGCTACTGAATTTCCCGCCGGCGTTGGAGAATCCTGGAACGGTTTGCGCCGAGTGCCCAGCACCCCGAAGACTTTTTCATCCACGGAAGGCTTCCCAGTATCGAAAAAGCCGCCGGAAAGCGGATCGAAGAAACGCTCAACCATCGCATCCCCAATACGCTTCGCAAAATTGAAGTAACTGAGGTCCGCGGTGGCTTCATAAGCGTCCAGGCATGCAACAACAGTAAATGCGTAATCATCCAGCACGCCTGGGATTTCGCGCCGTTGCGCGCTTACATCGGAATAGGCGAGGACGTGTAGCAGGCCGGTTTCGGGCCGCCATCCCTCGGACAGCAACCGATCCAGCGATCGCAGCGCGAAATGTTCAGCGTCTTTAAGCTTGAGTACCTCGGCAGCCTGGATATATGCCGAAATACAAAGCGCATTCCAACCTGCGTAAACGGTTTTATCCACGTAAGGAGTGGGACGCTGCAGGCGGGCGGCGTACATTTTCTTTTTGGCCGACTGCAGCAAACTCTTGATCTCGTCCTGTGCTATGCCTAAACGTTTCTCAATTTCTTCAACCGAGGCTCGCACATACAGCACGTTCTTGGCGGGATTGTGATGCATCTCGCCGATTTCGTTGATGTCATAGTGCAAGCCGGCAATACACAGCTCGTCTTCGCTGAGCACCGCCTGCGCTTCCTGCAAAGTCCAGGTGAAGTAATCGCCATCGTCTTCCATGGAGTAGTCGGCGTCCTGGGAAGCGTAGAAGCCGCCATGTTCGCGCTCGCTGAGCCACTCGTCCATCCAGCGGATAATGTCACGCGCCACAGCCGCGAAAAATTCAGCGCCCGTAGCCTGATAGGCGTGAACGTAATTCTTCAGTAGCTCGGAGTTGTCGTAGCACATCTTCTCGAAGTGTGGCACCACCCAGCGCTCATCGACCGAGTAGCGATGAAATCCGCCTGCCAGTTGATCGTAGACGCCACCGTGCGCCATCTTTTCGAGTGTCGTGACAAAGATGTTGCGTATCTGTTCATCGCCTGAGCGCACATATTGATCGATCAGCAGATCAAGGGCGGCGGGATGCGGGAATTTCGGAGCGCTTCCAAATCCGCCATTTTGCGAGTCAAACATCTTCATGGCTGATTTCACAATCGCATCAATAATAGCCGGGGAAAAATCCGCACTCTTTCCAGCAAACGATTCCGCGTGTGAGATAGCGCCCTCGACCATCTTCGCCTGCTCAACTACGTCGTCATTCTTTTCGTGGTACGCGTTTGCGATTGAGAGCAATACCCTCTTGAAACTTGGACGGCCATAGTGATCGTCGGGAGGAAAATATGTACCTCCGTAAAAGGGTTTGCCTGCGGGAGTTAGAAATGCGGTCAGCGGCCAGCCACCTTGTCCGCAGATCGAACTCACTGCCACCTGATAGCGGCTGTCAATATCCGGGCGCTCATCGCGGTCGACCTTTACGGCTATGAAGCGGTGGTTGATGATCTCGGCAATTTCGGGATTGTCATACGACTCGCGGTCCATCACGTGGCACCAGTGGCACCACACTGCACCTATATCGAGCAGAATGGGTTTGTTCTCACGCTCCGCCGTGGAAAAGGCTTCTTCACCCCATTCGTGCCACTGGATGGGTTGATGCATAGCTGAACGCAAGTAGGCGGAAGACGCCTTGGAGAGGGAGTTGAGCGTCTGGGTGGTCATGGATTAAGTGTAACCGTTCGCAGATTTCTGCGTGGTGGATGAACCTCAGGCCGCCGGCTTTTCTAGTTCTCCGCGATTCCAGTTTCCCAGGCTCGCACCGGCGTCGTAGGTGCTTTGCAAAAATTTCATTAGCGCCGCTTTCGAAGACGAGGCGCGGCGCATATCGTCGTACATGAGTAAGTATTCGTGCATCTGCGGATCATAGAAAGCCTCTGCAGGGCCAACTTTCGCCGCGTCGAAACCTGGCGGTTCGGGTGCGGCGTAGGCATAGAATGCCGCATCCTTTACATCTCCACCGCCTGGCCAAAAACCCCCGCTGATTAACTCATGCGAATATGCTTCTTGCGTAATCGGATCCGCTCCGGGTCGCGTCGGAGCGCGTCGGCCTGAAAAGCGAGTAACAGCAAGATCGAAGCTGCCCCAGAAAAACTGTACCGGACTGTTTTTGCCGATAAAACCAGAGCGGAACTGCTTGAAGATTTCATCGGCGCCAACCAGGATCCGCCAGAAACGGTTTGCATATTCTGGATCATACGAAGCATGTTGTGTGTCCTGATCGAACGGGATGGGGTTGGGAATCTCGACTGGCATCTTCCAGATTTTCACCTGGATGTCGAGTGATTGCAGACAACGCAAAAATTCGCCGTAAAAATCGGCGACCGAACGCGGTGCCAGGGACATTCTTCTTTCAGCATCGTCGCTGGTTCGAATCAGCAACTGGTGACGGATGAAATCGAATTGAATCTCGAAAATTCCACGCTGGTATGGGATGGGAGAGGTGGTGAGCCCACGTGCAGTCACATAAAGCGGAACTTCCCACCAGTGGTTAATTCTCGGGCTGAGCGCGAGGCGCACTTTACCTACAATCTGCGTCCACATGTGAAGCGTCGCGTAAGTATCCTTCCATGCTTCGAGTGGCAATTCTGGCCATGGCTCCGGATTAATATTCCCGGTCTTCATATCGTCTCCTTAGTAGTTTGTTCGCCAGAAACCGGCGTCCATTTTAGTGCACTCGGCGTTGCACGCGAACAATGATAGCCGCGCAATTTCTTTCCCTAGGTATTTATCTCCTTCATTTCATGACATTTGAAGTCCATCCTCTTTAGCGGAAAAATCGTCGGTACCGATCTGAGCCGATGGGCATCTAAGCTTGAGGCAATTTTGCCAGTAGCAGATGCTTGCCAGTTCCCGCGCGTGAGGGGTTCCTGATGTTCGTGAACAACACCGATAGGAAATGCCTACGTCTATTGCGAACCGTCAACTCTGCGATTGGCAATGAGACACGAATTACCAGCGGCTTTGGAGGTTAAGAATGCTCGTCGCGCAAAAAGAAGTTGAAGCGCCGCAACAATTACTCGAGCGTTTAGCAGAGTCCCGTGTTCGGACGGATGAGATTTTTGATATCGTCGCGCCGGATTCGCTTTATGAGCGGCCGATTCCGGAAAGGCATCGCATTATTTTTTATCTCGGCCATCTGGAAGCCTTCGATTGGAATCTTTTGCGCGAGCGGATTCTCGGCATGAAGCCGTTTGACGCTGATCTCGACAAGTTATTCGCATTTGGGATTGATCCCGTGAATGGCAAACTTCCAACTGATCAGCCTGGCGATTGGCCTTCCCTCGCAGCCACCCGGGACTATGTTCATCGAATCCGCGAGAGTATCGATGCTGGGTTGGCAGCGCTCGATTTCTCTGCTGTGAATTCCACTCCCGCGGGAGCAGATTATTCCCCAGGCAAACTGCTGAACGTCGCTATCGAGCACCGCCTCATGCATGCGGAAACTTTGGCGTACATGCTTCACCAGTTGCCGCTTGAACACAAGGTTCGAAAACAGCGCGCGCCTGAACTCGTCGTTTCGCAGATCGCACCCCGAATGATCGAGATTCCCGCGGGCCGCGCGACGTTGGGAATGTCGAGTCACGATGGGGCCTTCGGTTGGGATAATGAATTTGAAGCGCAAACCGTCGACGTTCCCGGGTTCGCCATCGACAAATACAAAGTGACCAACCGCCAATATCTGGACTTCATAACCGCTGGCGGCTACAAGAATCCTGACCTTTGGAGGGAGGAAGATTGGAAGTGGCGAACCGCTCACAATATTCGCCATCCTGTGTTTTGGGTTCCAGAGAATGATCGCTGGCATCTCCGGACTATGTTCGATGAAATCCCCTTGCCCATAAATTGGCCTGTATATGTGAGCCATGCCGAAGCCAGCGCCTATGCTCGCTGGGCGAACAAGTCGCTGCCCACAGAAGCACAGTGGCAGCGCGCAGCCTACGGAACCTCGAACGATGTCGAGACTTTTTTCCCGTGGGGCGATGAGGAACCGGATGGCAGCAAGGGTAATTTCGATTTCCATAGCTGGGATCCCACGCCCGTTAATTTTTTTCCTGACGGAGATAGCGCATTCGGCGTTGCGGATTTATTAGGCAATGGATGGGAGTGGACGTCAAGCAAGTTCGAACCTTTTCCTGGCTTTCAGCGCTTTTCGTTTTATCCGGGATACTCTGCGGATTTTTTTGACGGCAACCACTATGTCATGAAGGGAGCCTCGCCGCGCACTTCCGCTTGCATGCTGCGTCGCTCTTTTCGCAATTGGTTCCAGCCCCATTACCAATACGTTTACGCAGGCTTTCGCTGCGTTAGTAAGTAATCGACTCGGAGGACAGCATGGCGACGCAGACGCTCACCACCAGTGCCAATCCTGAACTTATTGCTGACGTTCGCCTCGGTTTGACCATGCCGGGTCAGAAAGAACTCCCCTCGAAATACTTGTACGACGACGTTGGTTCCAAGCTCTTCGAGGTTATCAGTGTTCTTCCCGAGTATGGCCTGACGCGCGCCGATGAGCGGCTTTTGCAGAAACATTCAGAAGACATTGTGGCGAGACTCACACCGCCGACCACGGTTGCTGAACTGGGATCCGGCAGCGGCAAAAAAACGCGCTGGCTGCTTGAAGCCTTGAGCCGTCATAAAAATATTTCGTATTGCCCCATCGAGATTTCGCGGACGGCACTCAACATGTGCAAGCGCGAACTTGGGGATATTGAAGCGGTTAGGATTCTCGGCTTCGAGCGTGAATATCTCGATGGCTTGATGGAAGTCGCCGCCCGACGCCGCGATGGAGAACAACTTCTGGTTCTTTTCCTGGGAAGCACGATCGGCAACTTCGAGCACCCCGCCGACGTGAAGTTTCTGCGTCAAATACGAGAAGCTTTGGTGGCCGGCGACGCGTTATTGTTGGGCACTGATCTGGAGAAACCAATACGGCAATTGATCGATGCCTATGACGATCCGCTCGGAGTTACGGCTGCGTTCAATTTGAATTTACTCGCGCGAATTAATCGCGAACTCGACGCCGACTTTAATCTTGAGCAATTCGAACACGTCGCCAGATTTAATCAGGATGTGGGCAGCGTGGAGATGCACATTCGTTCGCGGAAAAAACAAACGGTGACCATTCCTGCGGCAGATTTATCGGTCACGTTCGCTGAGGCAGAAACTATCTGGACCGAAAGCAGTCATAAATATTCGCTGCCTGAAATATCTCGGATTGCCGGCAATGCAGGCTTCCGTTGCGATGCGCAGTGGATCGATGAAGAATGGCCATTTGCAGAAAACCTGCTCATCGCCGAATAAACCGGACTAACCTTCAAACTATCATCCCGAAGCGAAGCGAGGGATCCGTTACTCGAGATCGCTCCCCGCTTCTTCCTTCTGAGCTTTCGTATCGATACGAATCTCCGGCAAATTGGCTTTCTTTAGTCCGCGATCAAGCGCCGGCACGTCAGACTTTTTAATTTCCTCCCACCTTTTCATCACCGTGGAAAGCTCACGTTCGGTTTCCTCTACTGCGTTAAGTTGAGGAGTAGTGGGTGCCGCATCGGCCTGTCCTATGGTGCCATAGAGCATGCCCACAGCGGCACTTTCGCGAGTGAGATTGGGCTCAGGCGGAAGGCCGGCAACGGGGGGAGTTGGTCCATGCAGAGTGATTCTTACTTTTTGATCGAGGGCTTTGATCGAATCCGCCAGTGCGCCCTTGGCTTGGCTCTCAATCTGGTGCAGTTGATCGAGTACGGAACGAACCTCAGTCACGGCTGCGGTAGTTGCCGTTAACTCGGACGCCAAACGCATCTCTAGAGTGAATTGCTGTTCAATAGAAGCTGGCGCCACATTTACGCGTGGGTCCAATTTTACCGTGAACGTCTGAGTGAAGCTGTGTCCGTTCGCGGTCAGTCGAGCGGTATAGCCGCCCGGAATCGCTAAGGGGCCAAGCGGTGAGCGCGGAGTGTCATTGGGCACCGCCGCAATCGGATACTCGTGTTGCAAAGCGCTCGGCGACGGGTAGTGCAGATCCCAAACCCAGCGGTGCATGCCGGCACTTGCGGAAAGAATCTTCTGCATGCGTATCCAGTAAAGCGGAATTATTTGCTTTTCCAGGTCCGCCTGACTGACTTCCGGTTTGTCATCACTCGAAAAACGCTGCACCAGCTTTCCTTGCGCATCCATGATTTCAAGCGTCACCGCGCTCGCGGCCGGCTCCGGCAGGAAATAATCAAGAATCGCGCCGTCTGGAGGATTCTTCCCCGTAGGTTCGTCCGGGGGAATCGGCGTATCAGGATTCGTGCTCCGCCTTACGCGATAAGCGTCTTCCGGCTTGAAAAGATATGCGTCCGAATTCGACTTCACATCGGCAAGCTGCCGCAACGGAGTGATGCCATCCAGTATCCAAAATGATCGCCCGTGGGTAGCAACGATCAAATCGTTTTCATGAATTCCCAAATCGCGCATCGATGTGTGCGGCAGATTCAACTGCAAAGACTGCCAGTGATCGCCGTCGTCAAACGAAACCCAAACGCTGTTTTCAGTGCCCGCAAACAGCAGTCCCTTACGCTTTGGATCTTCTCGCACTGTGTTGGCCGGCGCATCCGCTGGCAGTCCGCCGGAAATCTGCGTCCAGGTCTTGCCACCATCGTGCGTGCGGTAGATATGAGGACGTAGATCGTCAATACGAAACCTGCTTACCGACGCGTACGCGGTTTGCTCGTCAAAGTGCGAAGCTTCGATTTGAGTCACTTTGCTCCAGGCAGTCAATTCCGGCGGCGTTATGTTGTTCCAATTTTTCCCGCCATCTCGGGTCACCCAGATCTGGCCGTCGTCAGTGCCTGCCCATAGCGTGTCTACGTCTCTAAATGACGGAGCCAGCGCGTAGATAACGCCGCGCTGCTTGCCTGCATCGAGATTTTTAGGCCCAAGTGTGCCTATGCTTGGCGGGACTCCGGGATTTTCTCGAGTGAGATCCGGACTAATTGTCTGCCAGGAATTTCCACCGTCCGTCGTTTTGAACAACACATTTGAAGCGAAATAAAGAATGTGAGGATCGACGGGAGAAAACATGGTTGGCTCTGTCCGATCAGTCCGGTACTTCGGATTGCGAACCGGAATCGGGGTTACATTCTGTACTTGTCCGGTGGACCAATGATATTTCGAAACCTCGTTCCGTCCTCCGCCGAAAATGATATCGGAATCAAGCGGATCAGGTGCAACATAACCGTACTCGATGGTGGCAACCGGATGCCAGTCGCGGAAAGTAATCTCGCCATCATTGCCGCGGCTCAAAATGCACAGCGAACCGCTCTCTTGCTGGCCGGCACAAATCCGATATGGAAAAGTATTTGTCGTTGCCACGTGATAAAGCTGCGCGGTCGGCTGGTTGTACCATGAACTCCACGTCTTCCCGCCATTCACGGTGACAATGGCGCCTTGATCGCTGACTACAAGAATGATGTTGGGATCATTCGAATTGATCCACAAGTTTTGGTAATCGTCACCGCCGGGGGCGCCGCGAATACTCGTCCAGGTTTTGCCGCCATCTGTTGATCGCAAGGTGACAATGCTGACGCTGTAAAGCACGTCCGGGTTTTTCGGATCGACTCTTATAATTGGAAGATCGCCACCGCCGATGCGCATGGCAGGCCGCGGGTCAGCCGTCGCAGAATGCCAACTTTCACCCGCGTCGTCGGAGCGGTACAAACCCAGACCTGCGCCAGAGCCGTAGTCTCCCTTATCAGTAGTGGCTACCGCGGCATAGACCCGGCTGGGTTGGCTAGGGGCGATCGCCACATTTACTTGCGTCAGGTTGTTTGGCAGACCATTCTTCAACGCGCGCCAAGTGCTGCCACCATCCGTCGATTTGAAAAGACCGCCGCCAGTTCCTTGAAACTGATTGTTGTCTTCCCAGGGACCTTCGCGCATTTCCCACAGCGATGCGTAGAGCACATCGGGATTCGCCGGATCCATTTCGACGTCGGAGCCACCGGTGTTCTCATCCTTGTACAGCACCTTTTGCCAGGTGCTGCCGCCGTCGTTCGAGCGGAAGATGCCGCGCTCGTCGTTCGGCCCATAAGGATGCCCGAGTACCGCAGCGAATAATTTGTTCGGGTTGCGCGGATCGACCGCCAGCGCTGGAATCTGTTGCCCGCCGCGCAAGCCGAGATGCGTCCAAGTCTTGCCCGCATCCATCGACCTGTATATTCCGTCGCCGACCGACAGATCAGGACGGTGCAGTCCTTCGCCGCTCGCCACATAAATAATGTTGGGATCCGATGGAGCTACCGTAATGGCGCCGATCGACTGAGTAGGCTCCTGATCAAAAATGGGCGTCCACACGCGGCCGTAGTCATCTGACTTCCACACCCCGCCGTTCACCGCTCCGATATAAAAAAGATTCGGCTGGCTTGGCACGCCTGCAACCGCGCGCGTGCGCCCGCCACGAAACGGTCCAATCATCCGCCAATTTAGTTCCTGATACATACTTTGCGGATACTGTTGTGCCTGGCTTACTCCCAGGAGAAAAAAAACGAAGCCGCCGACGAGCAGAAAAATGAAGACAAGACGATGAAGTCGAAGCACGAAGCCTCCAGTCAAAAATGTTCCGAGTGGGAAAGCATAAATCAAATGAGGCAGGGAGCACGAATTTAGCAGGTTTGTAGATCTAAATATGCGTGCCTTTACCCGCGAATGCGGGATCGAGACGATCAAGATGGCGAGAGGTTGCGCCAATAAATTATGAAATAGCAAACGCGGGAATCGACCTCGCTTCTTCGATTGGCTCGTTGATCTCCTTGACATAGAACGCAACCGCCGTCGCGCGTTGCCAGAACCGCGTACCGAGGAGAAGAAGCAAAGTCGCTTCGCCCACGATGAATGCACCCAACACGCTGCTTGGTGGGACAATCGCATGCCACAGCAAGATTCCAACCACTAGAATTGCCAACGCGACCAATGCAATCGCGACGTAGCTGACCAGCAACCGGCCGAGATGGCGACGCGTCTTGCGGAATCCCGCTGCGATCGACTTCCGCACCGCGGATTGGTCGCGCAGCACGACGTCGGTCTGGGCAAGATCGAACCAGATGCGAATGATCGTGAGCACCAGAAAGATTATCAGTCCGCCCGCTAACTCAGTGAAGAAGGGCAGCCTTTCATACGAAGTTTTGTCCGCAGCGGTTGCCAGCGCGTTGAATGCTCCATACAAAATTCCACCGATGATGCCAGCAATAATTGTGAAGAAAAAGAACAGTCGCACAAATCGCCAGACATTTCGTCCGCAGGCGCGAAAAAACTCTTCTCGGGGAAGGCGGTGGTCGGACGAATATCCTAGCAGCACACCCGGCATGAATATCAAACTAGCCAGGAAAAATACGACTGCGAACATCATTGCGGGATGTGATGCAGCAGGCATTGCCCCGAATTCGGGACGCGCCAAGAGTTCGATGAATACCACTGCATTGAATCCGTGAAGAAGTTTGTCGGCGTTAAGGCTGTGGTCCAGGATGCTATGCGCCTGATCGCTAAAAGCCGCAGCCCCGAAGTGCGCGAATACGAGGTTGAGAATATAGAACCAGATCACATAACTCTTATTGCGGCCCGCTATCTCAGCGCCTGCGGAAATCAAATTTGTTCTTTCGCTCATTTATTCCCTTACACCAGCCACCACGCCAGTAGTTGGGCACAAAACTGGCTGATGCAGGTCCAATAATTTGTCGACTTCCGCGCCGGCGCGGCACCTGGTTCCGCGGTTTGGCTGTTATTAAAATTGTTGCGGTCGAAATTAATTTTGTGGTCGGGATCCACTTCGACCGATTCTATCTTCGCTTTCTTCTGGTAGGCGTATCGCACCCAGCGGTCTTGTCCATCCCAGTGTTCGCGGACCTTGTCGCCATTGTCGAATTTGATCTCAACGTCGACCGGCATAACGAAATCGCCCTTGCGGTGAATCCACACGTTGTCGACATATTCCGTTTGGCCCTTTTTCTCTTTCATGTCTTCTTTATACCAATCGACCGGCACTGAAGTGAGTTTCATTACCTCGTCGTCCAGCACCTGCGTGCCGTAGATCGCCTGATTGAAGTACCAGCGCAGATCCTTGCCGGATACTTCTTCAATCGTCTTTAGAAAATCTTCCTTGGTGGGATGCGTGAAACGGTAGCGCAGAAAATAAGTGCGCATGGCCCGGCGCATGGTGTCTTCGCCGATCACACTTTCAAGTGTGAGCAACACCACAGCAGTCTTACCATAAGTGATCCCGGCATACGAATTGGAATTGGCATATTGCCAGCCGTTTTTCGCAATGGGATCGAGATCGGCCATGCCCACATAGAACAGCCTGGTTTCGTCCCGTTCTCCCGCAGTGATTCCCCACAAATTCAGGACCGAGGTTGTCGGCCCAAAAATGGAATCCATGACCTTGACTTGGGTGTACTCGTTGATGCCTTCGTCCATCCAGGCGTCTTCGAATTCATTGGTGGCCACCATGCCGTACCAGTACTGATGGCCAAATTCATGCTCGATGGTCTCTTCAGAATTAGCGTGCAGGCCTTCCGGTTCCCACCAGGTGGTTCCACCGGTGATGAACGTCGGATATTCCATGCCAAACGCTTGCGACCCGGGATCAGGATCAACCACGGTCAAAGTTTTATAAGGATAAGCTCCATACCACTTGTCGAAGCGCTCCATGGTCTGCTTCGTAATTCGTGCCTCTCGCCCAGCCTGACTCCAATGCCCGGATTGCATCATAATGCGCAATTTCACCGGCCCCATGCTGCCTTGAAAGGTGTCGTCATAAACGCGGTAGTGCGGGCTCGCGGTCCACGCAAAGTCGTGAATGTCGTCTCCGTGGTAAGCGACAGTCTTGGTCCCGTCAGAATTGTTCACGTTGCTGACTTCGACGCCGCTGGCTCCGACGACTTCGAACTGCGGCACGGTTAGCTTTACGTCGTAAACCCCGAAGTCGGCGAAGAATTCCGTGTAGGCATGAAACTGATGGCAATTCCAGGCGCCGTGCCACCAGACTCCGACCTTCGGAAACCACTGTCCGCCAAGCACGAAATCCCGATTCCAGCCGGTGCGCTCCAACGTTTCCGGAAATTGATCGTGAAAAGTGATCTTGAATTGGACATACCCATCCGGAGGAATCGGTTTGAGCAGATGCACTTGCATAACCGTGCGATCGTCTTGGTTGTCGTCATCAGGATGGATGTATCGCAACTGGGAAGTAAAATCGCCCTGCCCTACAACTTCGAAGCTTTTGATCTCCTCTGCTCCATAGTTTTTCTTGTCCCACTTTTCAAAGTCCTGATTGCGAGTTCCCTCACGTTTGCCTTCGCGCATCCAGGTCGATGTCGGCTGAAACGCATTCAAATAAAGATGAAACGGAAATGTATCCAACGCCTGCCCGGTAAGGTTGTGATAAGTCAGCGTTTCAGTAGCGTCGAGAGAATGAGCCTTGGCATCGTACTTCGCGTCCATGTTGTAAGCTACCACCCGCTGCGATAGCGGCGTGGACGAGTTGATGGCCGACGTTGTTGCTGGAATTGCCAGGCCCGGCGGGCTGTTCTGGGCGAAGACCCCGACGGCAACCCAGCAAACAAAAAGACTCAAACGCATACGCATGCATAACACTCCCTCGGTTCGGACGAACAAACCGATTCAAAACACATCAAAAATAATGACAAGGCGAAGTTGAATCATAGCAGGAAGCGCCTGCTGGTCGCTGTTACCTGCGCTAGTATAGATTTACGTTATTGAGGAAGGGTTTGTTCCGTTTGCGTGCTGATCTCGGCCAGCGGTGGCTTCTCAGTTCTCTTCTTGCGGACGCAGCCTGACCCTCGTAATGAACTGGTTGTTAGAACCCAAGAGATAGAAATAGGGTTAACACTGTATTAAATACTAAGGAAACGCCTCATTTATCCGCGTTGAGGCCTGATTTAGCATCTAGTGTTTGTACGTTTGGCTTTGTTCGAGCCTCGGTATATTCATTACTCGGAGAACTCATTGGGTCCCCTACGCATTCTTATCGTTGACGACGATGAAGTTGTGTTGCAGGGTATTCGGTCTCTGTTGTCTGATCGAACGGAGTGGGAAGTGTGCGGCGAAGCTAAAGATGGGTTAGAAGCCGTCGACCAGGTTAAGAACCTTCGACCCGACCTCGTTCTGATGGACGTTTCCATGCCTCGAATGGACGGAATTCAAGCAACCAGAATCATTCGCCGCGAGGTGCCCGCGTCGGCGGTAATTATCGTCAGTCAGAATGATCCGGGTGTAGTGGCGGTCCAGGCCGCGGAAGTGGATGCCGGCGGATACGTCGACAAAAATAAGTTGTCGCGTGACTTGCTGCCCGTGATTGAAAGAGTGGCGGCCAGGCGGAACGGTCGAAAAGCCAGAAAAACACGCAAGAGCCAGCCAAGGCCCGATGCCGCCGAGGCAAAACAGAAAGATGCTGAACTGGCGAGGCGGGCTAAATTGCTGGACCTCAGCTTCAATGCTGTCATTCTGCGTGATGGAGAAGACCGAATCACATATTGGAACAAAGGAGCCGAGGAACTGTACGGCTGGACGCAGGACGAAGTTCTGGGGCGTGTCACGCACACGCTCTTTCAAACCGAATTTCCTGAACCGCTGGGTTCCATCTCTGCACTGTTGCGGCGTGAAGGCCGATGGCAGGGAGAACTTGTCCACACGCGCAAAAATGGCACCAAGCTCACTGTGCTTTCAAGGTGGGCGTTAACGGTCGAGCCGCAAACCAACGCAATATCGATAATGGAAGCCAATATCGATATTACCCAGGCTAAGGAAGCGGACCGGGCAAATAGTCTGCTGGCTGCGATTGTCGGTTCTTCGGACGACGCTATCATCAGCAAACGATTGGATGGCACTATCAGCAGTTGGAATAAAGCTGCGGAACGTATGTTCGGCTACGCCGCGGAAGAAGCAGTGGGGCAGAACATTACGCTTATTATTCCCCCTGATCGCCGGGACGAGGAGACGCGGATTCTTCAGCGGCTGAGACGGGGTGAGCGCATCGATCATTTCGAAACTCTGCGCATGCGCAAAGACGGAGTCCTGCTCGACATCTCGCTGACAATTTCGCCGGTAAAGGATGGCTCCGGCAAGATCATCGGCGCCTCGAAGGTAGCGCGGGACGTTACTGAACGTAAGCGCGCTGACGAACGATTGCGCAAGAACGAAGAACAGCTGCGAACCCTCGCCGAGGACCTCGAAAAACAGGTACATATCCGTACCCAGGAACTCGAGGAGCGCAACGCCGAAGTTTTGCAGCAGTCCGAACAGCTTCGCGAACTGTCAAATCGCCTGCTGCAAACGCAGGACGACGAACGCCGCCACATCGCCCGCGAACTCCATGACAGCGCCGGCCAGATTATTGCTGCTCTGAGCATGAACCTTGCGGCCCTTGACCAAAACGTAACCAACAGTCAGCCGCTTGGCAAAGCGCTCGAAGATAGTCGGAATCTAGTTCGGCAGCTGAATCAGGAGATCCGCACGACCTCGTACCTACTGCATCCACCCTTGCTCGACGAGAGTGGATTGTCCGGCGCCATTCATTGGTACATCGAGGGCCTGATGGAACGCAGCGGCCTGAGCATAGACTTGCAAATTCCTGAAGACTTCGGCCGCCTCTCTAGCGAAATGGAATTGGCTTTGTTTCGCATCGTGCAGGAATGTCTTACAAATATCCATCGCCACTCTGGCAGCGAGGCTGCAGTTGTTCGACTGTCCCGCACCGCCGGGGGTGTTAAGCTCGAAGTTCAGGATGAAGGCAAGGGGATTCCGGCGGAAAAACTACGCGGAATTCAGGCCCAGCGTTCCGGCGTCGGAATCACAGGCATGCGAGAGCGGGTTCGCCATTTCGGTGGCGCGATGGATATTCAATCGAACATTGCGGGAACAAAGATCTCCATCATGCTCCCAGTTCCCGGGCTCGAACCGGAGGACGTACTCCAAGAGGTCCGGATCGTTTAACATTTCTTAAGGGAGCGCCGAGATGTCTCGCCCCGCCAAACGGGCGAGAAGCGTTCTCCACTATTGCCAAGACACGGAGGCTTCAGTTTTGCGCATTCTCATTGCAGACGATAGTGCCATGGTCCGCCGAGGCGTTATCACGCTCCTGTCATCCGAGACAACATGGGAAATCTGCGGCGAAGCCAGCGACGGCTCGGAAGCGCTCCTCAAGGCGCGCACCCTGCTACCCGACGTGATCTTGCTCGACGTCAGCATGCCTGGCCTCAATGGACTGGAGGTCGCCCGCCGGCTGCGCCAGGAATCACCGAACGCCAGAATTGTCGTGATGAGCCAGCACGATCCCGTTCATCTTCTGCCCGGTGTGATGGCAGCGGGTGGAGACGCTTGCCTCGATAAGAGCCGCCTGGCCGCTGATCTCGTAAACAGCATAAGAAAACTGCAGCCCCCGACGAACACTCCCCAGCATCGAAATGAAGCCGGTTGCCCGACCAAATATTAATTCCATTGTCATTCCGAAACCCCATTGTCATTCCGAGCGAAGCAAGGAATCTGGGTTTATGCCGAGGCCAGCAAAGCTCAGGTCCTTTCGCTTTGCTCGGATGACAGATGGGAAAAACAGAGTCCGCCTGGATCTACGCTTCCACTTTTCGCAGATGAAATTTGCGAGTAGCGGTGCGGCCGGAATAATTGGCTTGCACGAGCACAGCGGAATCTGGGAGCGATGCTTCATCGACATCGATTTTCAATTCAGCATCGCCTTCCGGACTGGTAACCACTTGCGTGTAAAAGGGCGCGGCATCAGGACGGGCAAAGCGTACGGTCAGGCGCGCTCCTTCTACAGCCGTACCTCCCTCGGTGACACGCAGGCGCAGAATCAAATTGCGATCGGCGTGTACTGAGCCGGCGTTGAGCCAATGCACATCGAGTTCCTTGATCGCGGCCAGAGACTCGGAAGTCAGCTGTTTATCGAGGACACTGTCCAACCGCCCATCACGGATAGAGTCGAGCACCAGACGATGCTGATCTCGGAGAATCTGCTCTTTTTGCTGGTCAGTGAAGCCGGACTCGGCAGCCTTATCTGAATAAGAAACGGCGCGCTTGCCGACGCATCGGCCGCGCACAAAAACCTGAGTCTGCAACAGCAACTCGCTTTCTCGCGCTTCGCTCTGCACGTGATAAACGGTGTCGTCGTGCTTCACGTCGGTGTTGAAGCCAAAAATCATGTGATGGTTCGCAGCTAAATCTTACTTTAGAATCCCACTTTTCTCACCGGCGAAGCGCTTACGCACATTAAAAGTTCGTCACAAAGTGGCTCAGTCGCTTGACACTCCCATCTGCGAAATCTACTCTAGAATGTTTAGTTTAATGCTTGGCTGCGAATTATATATAGCTCTCCTATGCCGGACAATTACTTCGCTCGCTACCTGCCATTATTGATTCACCTCATCGTAGCAGGTGGGTTGGCTACCGCGATTGTGTTGCTTTCGTGGTTTATCGGCTACCGCCGGCCGACGCGTGCCAAACTCTCCCCCTATGAATGCGGGATGCTGCCCATCGGAGACGCGCGTGAGCGCTTCTCGGTGAAGTTTTACATGGTCGCCATGCTGTTTATTCTGTTCGACGTGGAAGCAGTTTTTCTTTATCCCTGGGCGGTAATTCTGCGCGAACTCAAGATGTTTGGGTTCTGGGAAATGATGGTTTATATCGGCATTGTGCTGGTTGGACTGTTCTACATCTGGAAAAAGGGTGTTCTGGACTGGAGCATTACGTCTACCAGAAGGGGTGAAGTTTAATGCCACTGACCCCCGCCATCACAGACCTTGAGGCGCTCAAGGAACACCCGGCAGTGGCACGGCTGCGCGGGTGGAATTCGGCTGCGGTTGAAGCAGCCAAATTCGACCGCGATGAGATGACCATCTACGTCGAACGTTCCTGCATCCACGATGCATGCGTTATCCTCCGCGATGATGTCACCTGCCCTTTCAATTACCTGTCCGATGTAACCTGCGTGGACTGGTATCCGTCACAGCCGCGGTTCGAGGTGGTTTACCAGTTGCTATCAATTCCCAATAAAGAGCGCGTACGGCTAAAGGTGCGTTTGAGCGCCGATAGTCCGGTCGTCGAGACTGTCACTTCGGTGTGGCCGTCGGCAAATTATTTCGAGCGCGAGGTTTTCGACCTGTTCGGAATCCGCTTTACTGGGCATCCCTATTTACGGCGCATTCAAATGCCGGAAGACTGGGAAGGCCATCCCCTGCGCAAGGACTATCCAGTGGAGGGCTATCGCTAAATCGCCATGGCCCACATGACTCCCACACCCGTACTTGATCCCGGTCAGGATCGGACCATGATCCTGAACATGGGACCGCAGCACCCGTCTACGCACGGGGTATTGCGGCTGATTCTCGAGATCGATGGCGAGACCGTTGTGCGGCTCATGCCCGATATCGGTTATCTGCACACTGGGATCGAGAAGACATGCGAGGCCAAGTTCTATCAGCAGGTAGTTCCGCTTACCGATCGCATCGACTATCTGTGTCCCATGACCAACAATCTCTGCTATGCGCTGGCAGTTGAGAAACTGCTGGGGCTGGAGATTCCTCCTAAGGCGCAATGGTTGCGAGTGATGATGAACGAGTTGACGCGCATCAACTCGCATCTGGTGTGGCTGGGAACTCACGCAATGGATATTGGCGCGCTCACGGTTTTTCTCTACTGTTTCCGCGAGCGCGAAGACGTTTTGCGTTTGTTCGAGGCAATCAGCGGCCAGCGCATGATGACGTCTTATTTCCGCATAGGCGGCGTGGCTCTCGAGCCGCCCTTAGGATTCTTCGACCGGGTGCGGGATTTCGCAAATCGTTTTCCATCAAAAGTGGATGAGTACGAGAACCTGCTTACAGGAAATCCCATCTGGGTAATGCGAACCAAAGGCGTGGCGAGAATCTCGGCGGAAGATGCAGTTGCCCTCGGAGCAAGCGGCCCTACACTGCGGGGAAGCGGCGTCGACTTTGATCTGCGACGCGATATGCCGTATTCGAGTTACGACAAGTTCAAGTTCAAAGTACCGGTGTCGCAGGAAGGCGACGTATTCGCGCGCTACATTTGCCGGGTCCAGGAATTGCGTGAGTCGATCGCGATCGTGCAACAGGCGCTCGATGGAATGCCGGAAGGTCCAATCAAAGCCGATGCTCCGAAGGTTGTTTTGCCCGACCGCGAAAAGATGAAGACCCAGATGGAAGCCATGATTTACCACTTCAAGATTATTACCGAGGGCTTCGCGGTTCCGGCGGGTGAGGTTTATCAGGCGGTGGAATCGCCGCGCGGCGAAATGGGATATTACGTGGTCAGCGATGGCACGGCCAAGCCGTATCGCGTGCACATGCGCGCAGCGTGTTTGGCGAATCTTCAACTCTTGCCGAAGATGTGTGAGGGAAGGCTGCTGGCCGATGTGGTCGCGGCAATCGGCTCTATCGATATTGTGTTAGGCGAGATCGACCGGTAGCGGGGAGCCCGAAAGGTCTTAACCACGAAGGACACTAAGGTACACAAAGGAAAGTCCTAGCAACGCAATGAAATTTTCGGAACAATTCGAATCGCGGTTTTCGGAGATGCTGACGCATTATCCAACCAAGCGTTCCGTGCTTGTGCCGACGCTGCTGTATGTGCAGGACGAGTTCGGTTATCTCAACGATGACGTCATTCACGAGATCGCGCTGCGCCTGGATTTGACCGACCTCGAAGTGACCAACGTGATCAGCTATTACTCGATGCTGACGAGGAAACCCCGCGGAAAATTCAATGTGCAGGTTTGCACCAACATCGCGTGCATGCTGCGCGGCGGCGAAGAACTTCTCGATCACTGCGAGAAGAAGCTTGGCATCGGGCACAAAGGCACCACTTCGGACGGAATGTTCTCGCTCGAGGAAGTGGAGTGCATCGGAGCCTGCAGTTGGGCTCCGGCGGTGCAAGTTAATTACGATTTTCACGAGAACCTGACGGCTGAAAAGATGGACAAAGTACTCGACGGCTACAAGACGCAAGGAACGCAATAAAGATTTGCAATTGCCGATTTCCGATTCTGAGCACTTTCAATTGGCAATTGGAAATCGAAAACTGAAAATGATTCATGGCTGATCTCGTTTCCCATCCCGACGAAGTAAAAGTCGTCTCCAAACGCTTTGGCAAAGGTGCGACTGATATTGATCGTTACCTCGAACTTGATGGCTACAAAGCCGTGCAAAAAGCTTTGGGGATGCAACCTGATGCGATTGTAAATCTCGTGAAGGACTCTGGCCTGCGCGGGCGCGGCGGTGCGGGATTCAATACCGGGATGAAGTGGTCGTTCGTTCCCAAGCAGTCCGCGAAGCCGAAATACATTTTATGCAATGGCGACGAGAGCGAACCTGGCACTTGCAAGGATCGCCTGATCTTCGAGCATGATCCGCACGCCGTGATTGAAGGCGTCGTCATCGCTGGAATCGCTACCGGCTCGCACACCGGCTACATCTACATTCGCGGCGAGTACCGCTATCTGCTTAACATCATGCAGAAAGCAATTAAAGACGCCTACGCGCGCGGATTCCTCGGCAAGAACATTTTTGGCAGCGGCTACGATTTTGACGTCTATTGGCACGGCGGCGCTGGCGCGTACGAAGTAGGAGAAGAATCGGCGCTGATGGAATCGCTTGAGGGCAAGCGCGGCATTCCCCGCATCCGGCCTCCCTTCCCGGCTGTGGTCGGTCTTTGGGGCGGACCCACGGTCATCAACAATGCCGAGACTCTGGCCAGCGTGCCGCACATTTTGCTCGGCGGCGCAGAATGGTTCGCGAAATTAGGACCGCCGAAAAATGGCGGAACGCGGCTCTTCTGCTTGAGCGGACACTTGAATCGTCCCGGAGTTTACGAGCTGCCCATGGGCTATAACCTCAAGAAGATGATTTACGACGTTGGCGGCGGCATTGCTAATGGCCGCGCGCTTAAGGCGGTGGTGCCCGGTGGTTCGAGCTGCCCAGTTTTGACCGCTGATGAAATCGATGTCTCCATGGATTTCGATTCGATGATGAAAGCGGGAACGATGCTGGGATCCGGAGGGGTAGTGATCGTGGATGAAACCACCTGCATGGTGAAATTCGCCTTGCGCATCATGCGGTTTTATCAGCACGAGAGTTGCGGATGGTGCATCCCGTGCCGCGAAGGTACGGACTGGCTAAAGAAAACGCTAACCCGCTTTCACGCTGGCGGTGGAGTACAGAAAGATATCGACAATATTCGCTACCTTTCGGAAAACATGCTGGGACGCACTTTTTGTCCGCTAGGCGATGCCGCAGCAATGCCCACGATTTCCATCGTGAAAAAATTTCGCAAGGAATTTGAAGATCATTTGGACGGCAGGCCGTGTCCATTTGAAACGGCTGGCGTGGGCGAGCCGGTATTGGCGTAGATATTTGTCGTCGGTCGTGCGCCGTCGGCCTCTGGCTAAGGCAATCGACGATAAAGTCCGCCACCGACGAATGACCGGTGATAAAAGACGAATTCTATGGCTGACGTAAACATTACGGTCGACGGTAAGAAAGTCACAGCTCCCGCTGGAACCTTGCTGATCGAAGCCTGCAAAACCGTGGGCATCGAGGTGCCGTCATTTTGCTACTATCCGAATTTATCTTTGCAAGGCGCTTGCCGCATGTGTCTGGTCAAAGTCGAGAAGATGCCCAAGCTGCAGACCGCCTGCACAACGGTGATCAGCGAAGGCATGATTGTCACTACCGAGAGTGACGAGATTCGCCAGGCGCGCAAGAGCATGGTGGAGATGTTGCTGGGCAACCATCCGCTCGATTGCCCGGTTTGCGATGCGGGCGGCGAATGCGAACTGCAGGATATGACTTTTTCCTACGGCGCCGCCGAATCCAAATACATCGACGCGAAGAATCATAAGGAAGAGCAGCAGTGGTCTCCGGTGGTTTTCTTTGACCGCCCGCGCTGCATTCTGTGCTACCGCTGTGTGCGAGTTTGCGGCGAGGGCATGGACGTTTGGGCTCTTGGCGTGCAGAACCGTGGCGTTAGTTCGATCATCGCGCCAAACGAAGGCGACCATCTCGAATGCGAAGAGTGTGGTATGTGCATCGACATCTGTCCCGTGGGCGCGCTGACTTCTGGCGCGTATCGCTACAAGACGCGACCCTGGGAGATGCGGCATGTCAGCACGACTTGCACTCATTGCGGCGATGGCTGCAAAACTACGCTGGGCGTGCGCCGGTCCGATACCGGCATGGAAATCGTGCGCGGTGACAATCGCGACAAGAGCGGCATCAACGGTGATTTTCTTTGTATCAAAGGACGCTACGCTTTCGATTTCGCGCATCATCCAGACCGCCTGACGCAGCCCTTGATTCGCAAGGATGGCCGCTTGACTCCCGCCACGTGGGAAGAGGCGTTTGAGCTTGTGGGCAACCGCTTCGCAGCGATCCGCGCCATGCATGGCGGACAGGCGATTGGAGTTTACGGTTCGAACCGGACGACCAACGAAGAGAACTACCTGCTGCAGAAGTTCGCTCGCGTAGTGCTGCAGACTAATAACATTGACCATCACCGTACGGCTGACTTCCCGGCTTTTGCGGCCGCGCTCGCGGGCAAAGCCGATGCGACTGCGAGCATGCGGGATGTATTCAATGCTTCCGCAATGTTGCTGATCGGAAATGATCCGACAGAGCAGCATCCGCTGCTGGCATGGCAGATCCGCAACAACGTTCGCTTGCATAAGGCGCGCTTGTACGTGATCAACTCTCAGCCGATTAAATTGCGCCGGCAAGCCGCCAGCTTCACACAAATCGCTGCAGGATCGGAAGGAAAACTAGCGGAGTTTTTATCGGGCAACGACGTGGCCGCCGATTTGATTTCCACCGCGGAAACTGGACGGGATGCGTGGCTGTCATTAAGAGAGAAACTCCGGGGCGAGGCCAACCTGGTTATTATTTTCGGCTCCGAAGTCCGAGGCAAAGACATCACTTCGCTGGTGAAATTTGCTTCCGCCGTTTCCGGAGCAAAGCTTGTTTGTCTCGGCGACTATGCCAACTCGCGGGGCGCAGCCGACATGGGACTTTATCCTGACCTGTTGCCCGGCTACCACCGGGTTTCGGACGTTGGAAAATTTCACGAGGAGTGGGGCGGCGTGCCGCAAGCGTCCGGCCTCACTTTGCCGGAAATGGTCGAGAACGCGAAGGCGGGGAAGTTGCAGGCATTTTATGTGGTAGGTGCGAATCCGATTGAACAAGCGGGTATTGATCCCTACGCCTTCACCAACAGTTTCGTCGTAGTGCAAGACATGTTCCTCACCGAGACGGCAGTTATCGCAGACGTGGTTCTTCCGGCCGCGAACGCGTACGAAAAGTCGGGAACGTTTTCCAACACCTGCGGCGATTTGCAGTTGGTAAGAAAAGCGGGTGAGGTCACGGGGGCGAAGTCGGATTTCGAAATGATAGTGCGAATTGCCAGTGCGATGGGCTTCGATGTTCGCAAACTGGTCCCCTTTGGACGCGGCAGTACCGCAGACATGGGTCAATCGCGGGGCGCGCAATCCGGCGAAGCAGACCGGCATGCGGTGTGGCTTGAGGCGAACGGACTCGAACCGAAGATGAGCCCGTTCGATCCCATGGCAATTCTGGATGAGATTCAACGCCTGGTTCCGGGATACGATGTTTCGCGGATGGATCTGATGGCGGGCAATGATCAGCACACAATTCTGACAAAAAGCGGGCCTGGGGCTGTGCAAAATCCGGAACTGATCGTACCCGCACAGGACAATTTGTTCAGTTCAGGCACTCTGGGACGGTACTCCCGCACTTTGAATTCGGTAATTGAGAATCACGACAAGCAACCGGCGGAAGACGTCGCCGCCGACTAGATTTCAGTTGAACGCTATTCCGGCGTGTGGCACAGGGGCGCTCCAGCCACACAAACAGTTTTCGAAAGTCAGGAAAACGATCTCATTGAATCTTGGCGAATTCATTCTCGTTTCCATTATCAAGATCGTAATCGCGGTCGGCATATTATTGACCGCGGTCGCGTATACGGTTTGGCTGGAACGAAAAGTAGTGGGCCACATTCAGAACCGCTGGGGACCCACGCGGGTCGGCCCATTCGGCCTGCTGCAGCCGCTAGCGGACGGGGTAAAGTTTATTTTCAAAGAAGATCTGCTCCCGCCGCACGTGTTCAAACCGCTCTTCATCGCGGCGCCGATGATTGCGCTGGTTTTTGCATTGACCTCGATTTCGGTGATTCCCATCGGCAACTGGGTTACGGTTTTCGGAGTTCACACTCCGCTCGAAATCACCGACGTCAATATCGGACTGCTGATCGTGCTGGGTGTCACTTCCCTGGGCGTGTACGGCGTCGCGCTGGCGGGCTGGTCGTCGAACAATAAATATTCGCTGCTTGGCGGATTGCGCGCCAGCGCGCAGATGGTGAGCTACGAAATCTCGCTCGGGCTCTCTCTGGTAGGAGTGCTGATTCTTGCCGGCAGTTTCAATCTGCGCGAAATAGTCGACGCTCAAGGGGGAACTTTTTGGGGGTTCATTCCACGGTGGAATATTTTCCAGGGACAAATCGTGGCCTTTTTTATTTATCTGATGGCCGCGTATGCGGAAACCAATCGCGTACCGTTCGATTTGCCGGAGGCAGAAACTGAACTGGTGGCGGGATATCACACCGAATACAGCGCCATGAAATTTGCCATGTTCTTCATGGCGGAATACGCCAATATGATCACGGTCGCTTGCCTCGCGACGTTGTTGTTTCTGGGAGGCTGGCACGGGCCGCATCGGTTCGGGCCTCCCTTCGTGCAAGCGATTCTGCCAATATTCTGGTTTGTGTTGAAAGTATTTGTTTTTCTGTTCATTTATATCTGGGTGCGCGGCACGTTGCCGCGTTTTCGCTATGACCAGCTAATGGCATTCGGGTGGAAATTCCTGCTGCCGCTGGCGATCGCGAATCTGGTGATTACGGCTTTAATTGTGGCGTTAAGAGCGTAACGAAATAACTGAACATGCTTCATCTGATCGTATTTTCGGTGTTTGGGTTGGTGTGCGTCGCCGGGGCGATAAATCTGCTGGTGCAGCGTCATCCCATCAACAGCGCGTTGTCGCTGGTGGTGGTGATGGGCTCGCTGGCGGTCGAATATCTGCTGCTCGGCGCGGAGTTTGTGGCGGCAGTGCAGGTGATTGTCTATGCCGGAGCAATCATGGTTTTGTTTGTCTTCGTGATCATGCTCTTGAACGCCGGTGTAGAAGAACACACTAAGGGCAGCCGGGTGGCAATGCTGTTTGGAATTCCCGGAGTACTTATCGGAAGCGTGCTGGTCGCCTGGGTTCTGCTGCAACATTCCGGCACGGGAAGCGTTGCGGTTGGCGCGCTGCCCGGACCTCCGAAGGTAATTGGCTGGTTGCTCTTTCACGATTTTCTCTTACCCTTCGAAGTCACGTCCGTACTCGTACTGATTGCGATTATGGGCGCGGTGGTTCTGGCCAGCCATCCGGCGGAAGTGCAGCAATCGGCGCAGCCTGACGAGAGGGAGGGCTGATGGTCCCGCTTTCCTATTACCTCGTCCTCAGCGGCATTTTGTTTGCGTGTGGCGTCGCCGGGTTCTTGATAAAGCGCAACATCATCACGATTTTTATGTCGATTGAGTTGATGCTCAACGGGGTGAACTTGTCATTCGTCGCATTTGCCGCGCAGTGGCATGCGCTTAGCGGGCAAGTTTTCGTGTTCTTCGTAATGGTCGTGGCAGCGGCGGAATCGGCTGTAGGATTGGCGATCATCATCGCCGTGTATCGCACGCGAGGAACATTGAACGTCGATCAGGTGGACCTGCTCAAACTATGACGCCCAACCTGCATCTGTGGCTGATTCCCGTGCTGCCTCTGGTGGGTGCGGCTATCAATAGTCTGTTCGGGAAGCGCTTTTCCCGACAGACCGTGGTCGCGATTGCACTCGGATTTTCTGGTACGGCTTTTGCTATGGCGCTTTGGGTAGCGACTCAGGCTTCGTTTCTTCCGGTTCTAGAAAATTTGGCCCCATGGATTCGCGCGGGCGATTTCCAGGTAGATTTCGCGTTTTATCTTGACCAGCTTTCATTAGTAATGCTGCTCATAGTTACGGGCGTCGGCTTCCTGATTCACATTTATTCCGTCGGCTACATGTGGGAAGAGGCGGGCTTTTATCGTTTTTTCGCTTACCTCAACTTGTTCATGTTTTTCATGCTGACGCTGGTGCTGGGCAGCAATTACCTGGTGATGTTTATTGGGTGGGAGGGCGTAGGCCTCGCCTCTTATCTGCTGATCGGATTTTGGTTTACAAAAGATTCGGCCGCGTCTGCCGGTAAGAAGGCGTTCATCGTTAATCGGATTGGCGACTTCGGATTTCTGATCGCGTTGTTTTTGATGATCAAGCATTTCGGCTCCTTGAATTTTGTGCAGGTGTTTCGCATTGTGTCCGGACTGCCAGCCGAAGTTGCGGGTGCAGGTTTGCTAACCTCGATTGGCCTGCTGCTGATGGTGGGGGCGGCGGGAAAATCCGCGCAGATTCCTCTTTATGTCTGGTTGCCGGATGCGATGGAAGGTCCGACGCCGGTCTCCGCACTGATCCATGCCGCGACCATGGTGACGGCGGGCGTGTATATGGTGGCTCGGTCACATGCGATTTTCGACCGCGCGCCACAAGCTTTGATGGTCGTAGCAATTATTGGCACGCTGACTGCATTGTTCGCAGCGACGATCGGAATCTGCCAAACCGACATCAAGAAGGTTCTGGCCTACTCGACGATTTCGCAACTCGGTTACATGTTCATGGCTTGTGGTGTAGCTGCGTATTCTGCCGGAATCTTCCACCTCATGACGCATGCGTTTTTTAAGGGATTGCTCTTTTTGGCCGCAGGATCTGTGATTCACGCGGTGGGCGGCGAGCAGGACATGCGTCGCATGGGCGGATTGCGCCACCATATTCCCTGGACTTTTTGGACGATGACAGCCGGCACTTTTGCCATCGCCGGCTTTCCACCGTTCGCCGGTTTCTTCAGCAAGGATGCGATTTTGTGGCGGGCGTACTCGAGCCCGTATGGAAGCTGGGTCTATTGGGCGATTGGTGTATTCACGGCCTTCTTAACTTCGTTTTATATGTTCCGGCTTTGGTTCCTGACTTTCTTTGGTGAGTATCGCGGTGAAGTCGCGACCAGCCATGAGGACGAGCATTCGCATGCGGGGACGCCCGCGTCACACGGGCACGGCGGTATTCATGAAAGTCCGAAAATCATGCTTGTACCGCTTGTGATTCTCGCGGTGCTTTCGGTTTGCGGCGGGTGGGTAGGTATTGAGCGCTTTGACAAGTTTCTTTCACCCACGTTTCATGCAGGCGCTACTGGATATTCTGCGGAAGAATTGAGTGCCTCCACACCTGCGCCACAGCCAAAAGAGCAAGGCGGCTCGGAAGCGCTGTTTACCGGCATTTCGGTTGTCGCTGCGGCATTGGGATTATTTCTTGCCTGGTTGTTGTACTATCGGCGGCCGCAATTGCCGCAGGAGATAGCGAAAGCTTTGGGCGGTTTTTACGAAGCCGTCGTGCACAA
>DASYOD010000114.1:0-10588 GCA_036008085.1 Terriglobales bacterium | reverse complement strand
CACCCACGGTTTCTTCAATCGGAGTCTGCGGGTCCACTCTGTGCTGATAGTACAGATCGATGTGATCCACGCCCAGACGCTTCAGCGAAGCATCGCACGCCGTGCGAACATATTCAGGCTTGCCGCTGATCTGCCAAAACGCCGGATCAGTCTTCGAGCGAATGTTGGCGAATTTCGTGGCGAGAAAAACTTCATCGCGTCTTCCTCGGACGGTCTTGCCGACTAATTCTTCGTTATCGCCGATGCCGTAGGTGTCTGCTGTATCGAGAAAATTAATTCCCAAATCCAGAGCGTGCAATATCGTGGCGGCCGACTCTGCGTCATTTCGCTCGCCGTAGAACTCGCTCATGCCCATGCAGCCAAGTCCCATGCGGGATACGATTGCGCCTTGCGAACCAAGCTTTACTTTTCTCATAGTCATAGTCGGTTAGATGCCCGGGTTCGTTGTAGGTTTCTTTTTTCGCTGCGACGGCGGGAGTAAATTATCGAGAATTATTTCGGTGGAATTAGCGCCGGGTCAATTCGCTTAGCTTCCTGGAATTCTTTGTCAGCCGCTTTCTGATCGTTCAGGCGCAGCAAAGCCATTCCTAAATTGTAATGCGCGTGGGCCAGATTTCCGTTCAAGCGGATCGCTTCGCGGTAGCTATCTGCTGCAGGTCCATATTGGCCTTTGTTGAAGAAAACGTTGCCGAGGTTAAAGCGCGCGTCGGCGTTATCGGGCTGCATCTCTTTTAATTTTACGAAAGACATTTCTGCAGCGGTCAATTCCCCAGCTTGCATTTGAGCGACACCAAGTCCTTGCAGCGCGAGAGTGAAATCCGGCTGAAGCTCGAGCACCTTGCGAAACAAAGGCTGTGCTTTAGCGGGTTCCTTCAAGGTTAGATAGGTATTGCCCAAATTATATAGGCCGTGCAGATCATCTAGCTTAATTGCTAAGCCTTTCTGATATGTTTCAACCGCGCCAGAAAGATTTCCCGCGTCCTGATAGGCGCGCGCCAGATTGAAAGAGGTTTCGGCCTGGTCTGGCTGTAAGGCCAAACTTTTCTCTAGCGCTGCGATCGCTTCTTGCAGCTTTCCTTGCGTGTATAGCAAATGACCAAGTTGGAAGAAGGCGTGCGCGTCATTGGGACGAGCCGCTACGATTTCGCGATACTCGGCGATGGCGTCGTCCGTGCGACCAGCGCCTTGCAGTGCGGTGGCGAAGTTCATGCGGATGTCGCTTGCTTTGGGCTCGATCTTCAGCGCTTGCTGGTAAATCTGAATCGCTTCGTCATATTTCTTTTCCGTATCGAGTGCGCTGGCGAGGTTGTTCATCGCGTCAACGTAGTGCGGTTGTAGCTTAAGCGCGGTCCGGTAGGCGGCCATGGCTTCGTCGGTTTTGCCCGCGGCAACGAGCGCCGCGCCCATTCCGTTGTAAGCCTGGGGCAAATTGGCGTGAAATGTGATGGCTAGTTGATATGCCGCAACCGACTCCGCGTATTTTCCTTCGTGATAGAGCGCAAGACCGCGATTATTTTCCGTGGTGGCCTCTTTAGGTCTTAGCGCAAGCGCTTTATCGAGATCGGCCAGCGCTTCCTCGTCATTTCCCTTCGCGTCAAGCGCTAAGCCGAGATTGCTCAGAGCTTCTGCAAAATCCGGCCGCAGGACTAGCGCCTGCCGATATTGTTCGATGGCCTGGTCCACCTTCCCTTGCTTGAACAGTTGAAGGCCGCGATTGTTGAGAGAGACGGCCTGAGCGGAGTTGCTACCCGGCGCTTGGGCGTGGGCTGACACATTTAAAGTAAAGAGGATGAGAGTGAGCAAAAAGCCGTTCCAATATGGGAATTTTCTCATTGTGGCTCTCACAATTTCCGAGAATAGCACAATCTCAAATGCTGTTAGATATATCAGCGTAGTATCGCCAGCGTCACGTATTCGTTTGAGCTACGCTGCACAGCGCAAAAGGGACTCTCCTCTCTGGTCCCCCTACCTTTCGAACGCTCTTCAATACATTTAGCGCCGTTGTGTTTGGCATTGATGCCTATCCTGTGGAAGTCGAGGTGGACATCGGGCCGAGCTACCAGGGAAATTTCAATGTAGTGGGACTGCTCGATATCGCGGTGAAAGAAAGCCGCGAACGAATTAAATCCACGCTCAGAAATTGCGGCTTTGATTTCCCGTTGGACCAGGCGTTCACTGTAAATCTCGCTCCCGTGGACATTCGAAAAGAAGGTCGGCGTTTGATCTGCCCATGGCGCTTGGCTATCCGTGGCTCATACCGTTGCCGATACGCTCGCGACTGCGGCGGATGCGGAGGCAAAGCCCTAGCAGTCGCTTCACTCCGACTCAAAATCACGGCGCGCGCCGACCACCACGAAGGAGCGCTCCAACGCCAGGCCGCACTCCGAGCGTGTACTCTTCAACCAGCACTATCCTCTAATGGCGGGCAGGTTATCCAACGTCCTTAGTCAATCGCTTTCTTCTTCATCGTTTTGTGGGCATCCACCGAGCAGGAGCGAGACCCGACATGGGGACATCTTGCGGCAGTTCCTCTAAGCTTGCCAGTGCGTGATTACCGGAGATGTGGGTTTTAGTACAAACATTTCCGGTTATCTTACCAGGCAAGTTGGAATTACTTACGGGCTGCCCGTTACTCAGGACGCGGCGGCAACAAACCGTGGGTGATTCCATTACACCGTTTGTTTCGAGAAGGCAGGAAGTATATCGTTGAATCCATGGCCGTGAGGTTGAAAGGCAAGATTGCCGTCGTCGCCGGAGCTAGCCGGGGTTGCGGACGTGGCATTGCCGTAGCTCTTGGCGAGGAGGCCGCTACAGTATATGTGATTGGCCGCACCGTCCGCGGCGCTCCGCCGCCGACCGATGGAGCCTCCGGCACGATCGAAGAGACTGCAGAAGAGGTCACGCGACGCGGCGGCGTTGGCATACCTGTCCGGATCGACTGCACTAACGCAAGGGAAGTGAAGGTCTTATTCGATCGGGTAGTCACCGAGCATGGTTGCCTTAATATTTTCGCGTGTGCTGTGTGGGGCGGCAACGCGCACTTCGTCGATCCAATCTGGAAGCAGCCCTTCTGGAGCTTGCCTGCTGAGTTCTGGGACGACTTCATGGGTGCTGGGCCGCAGGCGTTCTGGATTGGGGCCCGCGAGGCTGCGGGACTGATGTCGGAACAGCATTCCGGGTTGATCGTGGCGATCAGCGAGCCAATGATCGAGCCTGACAAGCTCAGCGGCAATCTGCAGCGGGATGTCTTCGAGCACCTTCCGCACTACGCAATCAACCGCTTGGTGACGGTCTTGGCTCCCGAAGCGCGAAAAGCCGGCATCACTTTGCTGGGTCTGCTGCCTGGATTCATGAAAACCGAGCGCGTTCAGGTCCACATGCAGGATGAAGCTCTCCACAAGCTCTACCGCTACGATCTGGCTGAATCGCCCGAATATACGGGCCGCGCCGTAACCGCATTAGCTTCCGATCCAACCGTGAGCGTTAAGTCAGGGCAACTTATCTTCGTCGGAGACGCGGCGAGGGAATACGGTTTTACCGATATTGACGGTCGCTACATTGAAAACTTCTATCGGGCCACGAAAAAGCTGTAGAAAGGCTTGCTTCGGCTGAGTACTCAGCAAGCCGGAAGTAATCGCTTAAGTCTGATTAGCACTAATCGGAAAAGTGGAATCTGCCCAAAACCACCGTGTTCAGTAAGGCGATTTATCGGAAACTTAGCCGCATATCCGACGGGATCGAGCGGGGGAATCCAGAGGGTCGGGCAGACTTGGCCGATGAAGTCGGCGTGGCACAACACAACAAGAACTCCTACCAGACTTCTTTGTATACGTTCCCCTTATTGTCTACCGCCGCGCCATGCAGCCCGTCCAGTATTTCCACTTGCAGAACCGTCCCCTGGTCTCCAGTGAAGATTCCCTGCCAAATTTTCTTGCCAAGAATATGAGCCGCAAAGTATCCCTGCCCGTAGATGGCATCCCAAGCGAATGCAAGATTAGGCTGCGGCGGGTAGCTGTCCGGCGCTCCCGGCGTCTTCGTGTTCAGGGAAGAAGCTTTCACCGTCGCACACTTTCCCTGAAGCACCTCTCCATTGGCGACGGTCCAGGATTTCAGCAGCGTGGGTAGTGCACCTCCAAACATCGGCCTTCTGATTTGGCCCGAAAATACGGGCGGTGTTGTCAGCGATGCCAGCGGACCATGAACAGGGTAAAGTTTCTGTCCGAATGCGGCGGTGCTCACCAGGGTCATGCCGGCAGTTAGAAGGGCAAGAAAAAGCTTAATCTTCATCCGGAATTTCCTCTTTGGCTTGGAAAGCAGCTCAATGGTATACCCGCCTCGCTTATTCGCGAATCTCTAAGAAGGTTTTCATCGCGAGCGCTCCCTCAACTGATTAACGTTAGTGCTCTATCAGAACCGGCCAATTAACAACCAGCATCAATGGCTCGGACGCTTGGGACAAAGATAAGCTAGCTACGACAAATTTCTTGCCATCGCCGGTCACGTCGTACTGCGAGCCGCCTGCAGAGGGGACGGGATTTACTTGAAACAGAGATTGCACTTTGCCAATGAGCAAGCTGGACCCCTGTTCCGTAATTTCTGCGGACATGATTTTATTATCCATGGAAAGGTAGAACAGCTCGCGGCTGTCGCGACGCCAGCGGGGCTGGAGCCCCCCGGCGGTCGAGACTTCCCATTTTCCAGTACCGTGAAGGAAAGGGATCACGCAGATTTCTGGCCGCCCGGATTCCCTCGATTCGTAGGCCAGCCATTTCCCGTCAGAAGAAAGGGACGGCGCGAATACATCGTACTGGCTCTGGATCACAGGAAAGGCCTTGCGGTCGCCAGATAGCAGCGCGGCCCATATCTCCCGGCGCGAATTCGGTTGCTCCGCCAAGCGTTCAAAAAGCAGGTAGCGCCCGTCTCCGGTGAACCGCGGCATGAACTCACTCGCGCCGTCGGTAGTCAGCGCCGCCGGAGTTCCCGTGCCGTCAGAGGCGGTTAAGTAAATGCGGGGTGGCCCGTTTCGATTGGATATGAAAGCGATCGATTTTCCGTCTGGCGCCCAATCCGGCTGGCGGTCGGACCACTGGGAAAAAGTGAGCCTGGTCTTGGTGGATCGGGCAATATCGAACACCCAAATGCTCAAATTTCCGGTACCCTCTGGAAGGCCTGAGATAGCCAGCTTGTTGCTGTCCGCTGAAACACTCGGCTCAAGATAAAGGCCGGATGTGCCGGTTGCTTCGATTTGCTTGCCGGTGCGGTCATACCAGACCAGCCGATCAGTTTCGCTCGTGGGGTTCCCCGCCTGGTACACCATGATGCCGGTCTCCGAAACGGCAAAAAGCGCTCGGCTAATAACGGAATTCACGCCGACATGTTCGATCAGAGGCACAGCATCTCCGTCTAGGCGCAACCGGCTAGCATCGAACCGCTGGGCCATAAAAACCCCCTGGTGCACGAAAAGTAGGTAGCCGGGCAGCGAATAAACTGCGTTCGAGTCGTTGTGCATAATAAACTTGGGTTCGCCGCCGTCAACGGAGGCTACATAAATGCTCCCGGTTCCGACCACAGCTGTTTGCGCGAAAAAAAGAAAATGTTTGTTGTCGGGCAAAAATTGGGCCCATCGGTGGCTCCTTTCGTTCAACGACGCGTTGAGGGTTGTAACTGCCTGAGGGGTGCCCCCAGATGCAGCAATACGAAATACCGGACTGGATACGTTGGGTGTGAATAGAATTGTGCCGTCGACGCCCCAAGTTCCGCCGCGGCCGATTGCTACATCGCAGAGAGCGAGAGGTGGCCCGCCCGAAACATCTATCCGGTTCAGGTTGCCATTTGCGAAAAAGCCCAATGAGCGGCTATCGGGTGACCAGAATGGGAACGTCGCACCATTCGTGCCATCGAGTGGCTTGGCTGCTGCCGAATTAAGCGGCCTCACCCAGATGAGCTGGCGTCCGTCCGAACTGACGGCAGAGAAGGCCAGGCGCTCGCCGTCAGGCGAAAGAATCGGCGGTCCAGGATTGATCCCGGTAAAAACAAAGTTCGTATTTGGCGGCGACGGAATTTGCGACACAATCACCGGCAAGCGCTGCGGCTTGCGCATAAAATATACGGCAGCGAACAACGTTGCCAAAATTATTGCAGCAAGAACCGCCCATGGCAGCGCGCGCCCCCATGCCGGTGGGCGAATTTCAACTGGCGGGCCTACATCTTGTGACTTGCCGGAAAGGGCTTCTTCGATGGCAATGCGGGCGTCACCTATGGCTTGCAAACGCTGCTTCGGATCTTTTTTCAGGCATCGCTGGAGAATGTTGCAAATAGTTTGTTGCGTGTTGGAAGGCAGCAGTGGCCACTCGGGCTCGGCACGAATCACTGCCGCCAGAGCATCCGAGGCTGTTTCACCCTCAAACGGCCGCGTCGCGGTAAGCATCTCGAAAAGCACACAACCGAACGCCCAGATGTCCGTGCGGCGATCCACGGATTTGCCTTTGGCCTGTTCGGGAGACATGTAGGCAGCGGTTCCCAAAATAATTCCGGTTTGCGTGGCCATTCGGCTAATCGTGGGCGAATTCTGAATGCCGATCGAAGTTACATCGCTTTCAACCGCTTTCGCTAAACCGAAGTCGATAACTTTTGCGTTTCCGTCAGGTGTGATCTTGATGTTGGCAGGTTTTAGATCGCGATGAATGATCCCGCGTTCATGGGCCGCTTCCAGCGCTTCGGCAATCTCCCGCGCAATAGGAAGCGCCTCGTCAATCGGGATCGCTCCGCGAGCGATGCGATTCGCCAGCGTGGGCCCTTCGATCAACTCCATCACGAGCGCATGGACGTTGCAGAAATCCTCGAATCCATAAATCGCACCAATGTGTGGATGATTTAGCGATGCAAGGACTTGCGCTTCACGCCGAAATCGCGCCATCCGTTCCGGATCCGCGGCGAAAGCAGCAGGCAAAACTTTGAGCGCGACATCGCGCCCGAGCTTCGTATCGCGCGCGCGATAGACCTCGCCCATTCCGCCCGCACCGAGTGGGGCGACGATCTCATAGGGACCCAACTTGGTACCAATGGAAAGGGCCATTTGCGTGAGGGCATTATACCGACTCAGCAGCCAAATGGAGTTCTGCGTGCAGGGACCGGAGTCCTCCTTTCGAGACAATGCCTCAAAGTCCTGATGAACGCGCAATCAAATAAAGTATCAGTTTCTCCGGTAATCAGTTAGCCGAGCATACGTGCACCACAATTCGCGTGGCGATAGCGGCGCCCTGTTGAGGAATTCGCAAAACTCTGCAAAAAATGTTTATGATCGGCCTAGATATCTATCAGTGATACGCACTCAAAAGTACCAGAGAGATGAGTAAGGTGCAGATTAGGGGCGTCCTGGTGTTCGCTATGCGCCAGCTTATCGGCACATGGGGAGTAGCGATAGCAGCTGCGTTTCTGGTTTTTGCCTGGTTTGAAATCCGAAGGCCGCTCGGTTCCAGCCTGTTCGTGTCGCATAACGCGCACATTTTATTGACGGAGTTGCATTACTTTCCTACGCAGATAATTTTGGCACTCTGGTCCGGATGGTCATTCGGCCGACGATTTCAGCACGCGGCTACCCTGTGGGTCTGGGTTCTTCCTTTCCTAACTTGTGTTATGCCGTGGTAGCGGTTCCGAGATTTACGCCCGATATCGTGTTCACATCGGTAATCATGCAGGCTACGGGAAATCACTCTTCGCTATCTCATTACTTCGGTACAGACTGCCACCTCGAGAATGGCTGTATCGATCAGCTCATCATCACGATGCCTTTTTATGTCTCGGTTTTTTATTCTCTCGGGGCCTTGTTAGCGCGGATATATCCGGGAACGACCAATCTATCAGGCGCGGGATATAAGGGCGAACTAACGAGGAGACTGGAATGCATCCGGCCACTCCACTCGTAATCGTTATTTCAGGGCCATAGCAGCGCGTGCCGGCGCGACTTTAGACCGGACCTCATTCAAATATTGGATAGCTTCACTCCGCTTCTTGATCAAACGCACTCGCGCGATGATGGCCGGCCGCTCTGCCGCGGACGACACCTCCAAATCTTGACGGAGCGCTGCCTGGATAATCCCCGGAAGAGTGCCTTCGTCGGCTGAATCATCCGGGCGAGATACAGAAATGGCGGGAGCGGCTGCTTCGGCCATTGCTGCTGCGAGTGGTGCCGCCTCGGTCGAGATTACTGACGGAAGCGTTTCCGGGGCATTTTTTCTCGCGGCTGCCAGGGTCAAGAGAGAGGTCAAAGAGTTCGCGGAGGCGTCGCGCTTGGTCAGCGCGTTCAAACCGAACAAAACTTCCAGGGTCGCGGGAATCGACGCATGGTCGTATATACGGTGGTCGATTAGATTCCCCGGGATAAGCGACGAGATGACCAGTGCGGGAACACGCGGTCCGTATTTTTCAAAGGTAAAGCCGTTCGTATTGTGATCTGAATCTGGACCGGTGTCACCAGGCGCGACCGCGTCCCCAGGAATGACATGGTCATAAAAACCGCCATGTTCATCCCATGTGATGATCAGCAAGCTGCTCTCCCAAAACGGGGAACCTCGGATAGCCTCATAAGTTGTTTTTATCAGGGCTTCGCCGCGATTGACATCGGCTAGGGGATGTTGCGAACTGCCATTCCTGTAGTCATTGGCTACATCGTAGCTCGGCTCGATGAACACGTAGCTAAATGGATAGGTGGCCTGCTCAAGGTCACCGGCAAATTGGCTGTAGTGGCGAATATCGGCCAGATGAATGCCTTTCAGCGCGGAAACCATAGGAAAATCATCGCCACCGTAAAGACGGCGTGTAATGCCTTTTTTCTGTAGTGCATCGAAAATGGTTCCGTTCAGAAACGAAAAACCAGCAAGAGCCTCCCAGTCTGCAATTTCCGCAATCGTTGGGCTGTGATCGAGTCCGCTTGAGGACGCTGCGTGAACGAACATTCGGTTCGGCCAAGTTGGACCGGGCAGCGAAGCGTGCCAGTTGTCGCAGACCACAAATTCGGCTGCGAGCGAGTGCAACACTGGAAGCTGGGTATTTGAATAGCAATTCATAAGCACGCTGGGATTACTTCCCCCGCCGCTGTCGACATAGGAAGCCACGTATCCACTGTTGTTGATAGCGGGATACGCTCCACCAGAGGGGTATGAAGCTCCCGGCCCGCAGAGCTGAAGGAGCACGTTTGAAAATTCATGACCTGGGTCGGCTGGCATTCGATCCGGTGCTCCTGCTGAAACAGAAAAAGGCTGGCCATTGTAAACATTCGATTCGCTGCCACTCAGCCCATCGATTTTCGTAGAAGCTCCGGTCGAAGCATCGGTTCCGGTTAAACCAGAGAATCCCAGCATGTAATCGAACGAACGATTTTCGAGCATGAGGACGAAAACGTGCTGGATTTGACCTGAACCCATAAGCCCGTCCTACGGTTCGGAAATCTTAGAGTTACCCCCTCCGGAGGCGGCCAGTCTAGCACGTCGGGGCAGCCTAGGAATCGACACCCGTCGACTCTTAAGGTCTTGCTAGGCGAAAATTTCGGGATTGATTCCAGTTCCAGGCGCTTGTTGGCATGCCATATGGCCGAATTGGCGGCAGCTATGGCCAACGTGGCGTGGCAGTGCCCGGCATCCAGCCCAAGCACCTCAGCGAGCCATCCAGTATCGAACTCTAGATAGAACCTACTGGGCCTGATCGGCTCTCGAATTTGACAGGAGGATGCGGTACCGGGACTAGATTGACTTGTACTCCAGCGCTGTGATACCCATACACCCGTCTTTTCAACAAGGACTCCCCTCGACTCTAGGAATGGCGGCCCAAACCCATCGGATCGAGGTCACGCTGGAGACGCTGCTGGAAAGCGTGGACCTCGCAGAGAGTATTTGCATGCGCATTGCGGAAGCCGCCGGCTTCAGTGAGGAAGAACTCCATAAAATCGGTATGGCTGTGCGCGAAGGCGTAATCAATGCCTACAACTACGGGAATCAGCAGGATCGCCGCAAGAAAATTCTGATGACGGTGGAGCTTGATCCGGAAAATATGACCGTGCGGGTGCTGGACCAGGGGAAGGGCTTCGAGTTGCATGAGATACCCGATCCGCTCGAAGAAGAAAATTTGCTGCGCACTTCCGGGCGCGGTCTTTTCCTGATGAAGGCTTTCATGGATCAGTTCGACGTGCATACCGCACCCGGCGGCGGCGCCGAACTCGTGATGATTAAAAAACTCCCCCAAAAAGTTTCCGACAACGGCGCCCACCAACCGGAGTAGAATCAGCCAGAGGCACTTCCGTGGCTATTCAGGCGACCTGCAGACAAATAGGCGATGTTTCAATCGTGGACTTCAGCGGCAAGATTACGTTGGGCGACGGTAGCGCTCTGTTGCGAAAAACCATCCGCGAGCTTGTCGAGAACGGCCAGAAAAAAATAATTATCAGCTTGTACGATGTGGACTACATCGACAGCTCCGGAATCGGCGAGCTGGTGAGCGCCTTCACCACGGTTCGAAATGCAAAAGGCGAGCTGAAACTGCTTCACCTCACCAAGCGCGTCCACGACATTTTGCAAATCACGCGGCTTTTTACCGT
>DASYOD010000113.1:0-43299 GCA_036008085.1 Terriglobales bacterium | reverse complement strand
CGCCACCGTCGCTGCTCCCGGCCAGCGTCGACCATGTTGTCGCCCCCACACTCAGCTTTCCTGCGGTTCCGGCGCCATTGCTGGCGGATGGTCGCCCAAACAGAATGGATCTAGTAGTTGATGAAATATCGCCATTACACTTATTGACCTTGCCTGTGGTCGCGAGGCTTGCATGAGCTGCGCAGCAGCCTCTATGCCAGCAAGCTCACCCGCGAGTGCATCTCGCTCAAGTCCGCAGTGGTGAGGTTTACATATCTGCGCGTCATTTCGAGGCTGCTATGCCCCAGCACCCGTTGCAGATGGAACACCGACCCACCTTTCCGCAGGTAATTCACAGCGAACGTATGCCGGAAGGCGTGTAAGGTTCGCTCAGGCGGGTCGAATCCCAGCCGGCCGCAAAGTAGCTTTACGTCCCGTAGCATGATGTGTCGGTCCAAGAGCCGTCCTCTCCGAGTACAGAAAACAAGATCGTGAGAGCGTGATTCAGAGTCCACTATGTGGCGTGCTAGATCCTTGCGCAGTTCGAAGCTAATCGGCACCTTGCGTTGCTTGCTGCCCTTCCCTGTCACCGTGAGCAGGAGATTGTCTAAGTCAACGTCTTGCACGTGGAGATTCAGCACTTCGCTAATACGGCATCCTGTATCGAGCAGAACCAGCGACAGCAGATGCAGCCTTCGGTGGTATACGCCTTTTGGTTTCCAATGGATGAGTTGAGAGACTTGAGGTAACGTGAAAGTCGGCAGTATGCGCTGTGGTTCTTTCAGCTTCGCCACTCGGAGCGCGGAGCCGGACCACTTTAGATAAACGTTGATTGCTTGGATAGCTGAATTGCACCCCGTAGCCTTCAGTCCTTTTTCACGCATCCGCATGACCATGTCTTTCAACTCGGCATCGGTCGGTGTTTCAGACATGAGCCACTTAAAGTTATGGGTGTACCATTGGACGGTTGCGGGTGAGACATTCATTAGGTACTGACGTTCCCTGATAAACTGCTGAAACCTAGGCAGCACGATTCCTCCAAGCGAGTAATCAAATTCAGAGAAATACGTGCAAGTCCTTTGCTCTGCTCAGCCTGGTAGAGCACTCGCTTGGGGTGCGAGGGGTCGGCAGTTCAAATCTGCCCGTCCCGACCATTTGTTTCTGTCCTTCCCTGTAGTCGCGTCCTCGGGGTTCTCTCCTGACTGCCAACTGGCGTTGACGAACCCGTACTTGTGATTACTCGGAAGTGCACACGCAAAGACCGCGATCGTTTTGAAGATGTAGTATGCGGTCAATCTAACTCTTGCAATAGGCGAGTCTGTAAAGTACTTTAGCCCGACGCTCGCAAGGGCAATCGGCCGCATTTCATGCAGCACTCACTGTTTTGCAGGTGAAAAGTCACAGCTACGTATTCAGGAGAAGCAGATGATTCGTAAACGCGTTGGCAACATATCGACGGCTCTCACCTCGACATGCCTGGTTCTGGGTTCATTTGTTGCGGCTGGTGCCGCCGATATGCCCGTGGCGGCAAGCACTCCCTCAACCCATCACATCAAAACTATATTCATTATTTTGATGGAAAATCACAACTGGACTGGCGACGGCAGCCTCGACATCAAAGGGAATCCCGCGGCCCCATACATCAACAAGACGCTGTTGCCGATGGCTTCGCATGCAGAACATTATTACAATCCTCCCGGCAATCATCCCAGCCTCCCCAATTACTTGTGGCTGGAGGCCGGAACCAATTTTGGCATTTATAATGACGACCCTCCCAGCGTCAACCATCAAAGCACTACACAGCACCTCGTCACCCAGATGCAAAAAGCTGGCATTTCATGGAAATCATACGACGAGAACACAAGCGGCTCGGTCTGCCCGCTAGTTGATGGCGGTGGCAACGATTCCGACGGCAATCCGTACTACGCCGTTCGCCACGATCCCTTCGTCTACTTTAATGACGTGACCAATGATCTGGATCCACACTCCGCCAACTGTATTAAGCATGTTCGGCCCTATACCGAATTGGCTGGCGATTTGAAATCCGGGAATGTGGCTAAGTACAACTTCATCACCCCGAATGTCTGCGACGATATGCACGACGCTTGCTCGGGCGATCCGATTGCGCATGGCGACCAATGGCTCGCCAGGAATATTCCCACGATTCTCAAATCAAGGGCCTATCAACAGGGCGGCGCGATCTTTATTACCTGGGATGAGGCCAATAGTGGAGATGGCCCGATCGGCATGATTGTCCTCTCGCCCTTTGCCAAGGGCCACGGCTACTCGAATTCGGTGGGCTACACTCACGGATCGACATTACGCACTGTGCAGGAAATCTTCAGCCTAAAGCCGTTTCTGCGGGATGCCAACCGCGAGAAAGACCTGAGCGACCTGTTCAAAGTCTTCCCGTGAGAAACAAAGTGCTGTCATCCTGTGCGCGCGAAGGATCTATGTACTCCCAGGCACAGACTAAATGCATGGATCCTCCGCGTTGGTGAGGATAACGGCGCGATAAAACAATCTGAGGTGGCGGCCCGGCGTGAATGACGCGCCGGGCTTTTGTTTTAGCGACACACTGCTTCTGTAAAGTAATGTAAAAACCGAGTGCATTGTGGACAGGAGGGTTTACCTTAATAGCAATTGGAAACTGGATTCTTAAACATTTCTCAGTGTCCGTTTTTGCGGTCCAGTCATCATTTGCTAGTCTAGTGGCACCGTTTCACCGAATTGCAAGTTAACGATTCGTGTCGCCGCCTCAGAAGTGTGTCCCGGCCTGAGGATGAGCGGGAGTTTAAATACAGGAGACGTATTCATTTGAACAGTTTCTTTACCCGCTCTTTGCTTTGCTTTGCTATTGCGAACTTGCTTTTGCTGGATTTAGCTGCCCAGCAGGCTCCCACTCCGGACGCGCCTCCGTCTCCACAGTCTCAGCCAACGGACAAAGGCAAAAACCAGGATCCAAAGACTACTGACAAGAACCAGGGCACGTCGAATGATCGGCTTTTTTACGCTCTGCCGAATTTCCTCACGCTGGAAAATAGCGGTAAGGTTCCTCCTCTAACAACCGCACAGAAGTTCAAGGTTGTAACTCGCGGCTCGTTCGATTACATCCAGATACCCTGGTATGCCGCCCTGGCGGGGATCAGCCAGGCTGAAAATAGCGAACCGGGTTATGGACAGGGTGCTGAAGGCTATGGAAAACGTTTGGGCGCAGCTTTCGCCGACGGCACCATCGAGAACTACATGACTGGCGCAGTGCTTCCGTCTTTGCTTCACCAGGATCCGCGTTTCTTTCAGGACAGCGAGGGCGGATTCGTGCATCGCACGGGATACGCAGTCAGCCGAATCTTCATCACCCGCACCGATTCCGGCCATCAGCAATTCAATTTCTCAGAAGTCGTTGGCAGTGCAATCTCGGCTGCCATTTCGACTTACAGCTACCATCCCAAAGGCGATCGCAATCTGCCGAACACGGCCAGTGTTTGGGGAACGCAGGTTGGATATGACACGGTTACCATCGTGGTGAAAGAGTTTTGGCCTGATATTCGCCGCAAGATCAGCAAGAAGAAACAATACGCCGCGCAATGATCCCCAGTCCTCCGCGTGGCTGGATTACAATCGCTCAGTCCTAGTTCTAACAAATCATGTTTCAATCTGATCTGCTGCGCGACAAGCGCATTCTCATAACTGGCGGCGGCACCGGCTTGGGCAAAGGCATGGCTCACCGTTTTCTGCAGTTGGGCGCCACTGTCTACATCTGCGGACGCCGTCGCGAAGTTTTATCTAAGACAGAAGAAGAATTGAGCCGTATCGCGCCGAACAAGATTCAATCGTTCCCTTGCGACGTTCGCGACCTCGCGCAGGTGGAAAAAATGATCGAAACGATTTGGACTGCCGGGCCGCTCGACACTGTGGTGAACAATGCGGCCGGAAACTTCCTGGCGCGTACGGAAGAGCTGTCTCCCGGCGCCTTTGAAGCCGTGCTGGGGATTGTGTTGACGGGGACGATCAACGTCACCATGGCTTGCGGCCGCAGATGGCTGAAAGAGGCCCACGCTGGGACCGTCCTGAATATTGCTGCCACCTATACGTCGACCGGCTCAGCTTATGTAGTGCCTTCTGCGATGGCGAAGGCCGGAGTTGTTGCGCTGACCCGCAGTCTCGCCGTCGAATGGGGAGACCGCGGCATCCGCATGAATGCGATCGCTCCCGGACCGATTCCCACCGAGGGAGCTTTTTCGCGCCTGCTTCCGCGGCCAGAACTGGAAGAGTTTGCCCGGCGACGAAATCCTCCGGGCCGCTTCGGTACTGTCGAAGAACTGGCCAATCTTGCAGCTTTCCTGGTAAGCGACGGTGCCGGCTACATAAACGGCGAAGTGATCGTGATGGACGGCGGTGAACAGCTACAAGGCGCAGGCGAATTCACCAGCCTGGGAAGACTGCTAACCGAAGATGAATGGAAGTTGATGAAGCCGCGCAAGCTACCGAAGAGTGATCAGTAAGCCCCCAGCGAACATTACGCTGTTGGTGACGGCATCACCAGCCACTTCAGCAGTGTGTTCACCACGGTCAGCACGATCGCTCCTATAAATGCAGCGCCGAAAGTTGTTATGTGAAAACCAGGCACGAACGCGGAAGCCAGTTCCAGCATGATCGCATTAATTACAAACCAGAACAGCCCGAAGGTCAGTAGAGTGAGTGGGAAGGTGATGATCTTAAGGAATAGACCGATGGTCGCGTTCACCAGTCCGATGACGACAGCCGCGATCAACGCCGCGCTGGCGCCGTTGACATAAAATCCGGGTACAACCCGCGATGTGATCCAAACCGCGAGCGCCGTGACCACCCAGTGCAAAAGCATTCGGAGCATGGGAACTCCTCTCGTCTGCCAAACCGACTATAAAGCCGGAAGCCCCCAAGTGGCAACACAGTATGGCTGGTTTTCGGAAAGTTGGCCGCGCCGCACAGCGGCCAGAACCAATATCGTGTAGGCAAGGACGTCGTCGCCCCGTGCAACTGTGTCAGCAATTCTTCTAAATGCTTTAGAACCAGCAAAGTTCCGAGGAGTTAAGTACGATCTAAAGTTATCTGTGGAGCTGCCGATAATGCGGGATAACGGTAGGTTGAAGGAGGAATATCATGGCCTCTCCAATTTCTGGAGGAACCACTTTCGACGTGGGCGCCGCCCCGCAAGCCGCCGCAGCGCAACCACAGATAACAAATTCAGCACCAGCCGCACCAGTTAAGCAGGACAACAAAATTGACACTAAGGCATACACGGTAAAGCTTTCAGAAGACGCGCAAGTCCAGCTTCTGAATACGCAAGGCCAATCTGTCTCTCAAATTTCAGTCCTTACAGACTTATCGACCAAAGCAGTAGATGGCTATTTGGGAATAACCCAGCCGGCCCCGGCCACTATTGCTAAAAAGTAAATTTTTTCACTTTCCGCTGGGTCTGGGCGGGTGTCGAAGCGGATGAGTTCGGCCTCGGGGGGAGAGCCGGGCTCAGGAGGCGCCCGCCGTGGCCTTCTTTTCCAGTCGTTCAAAGACGTCTTCCGCTCGGCGCAACGCATGTTGAACGTTGTCGCAAATATTTTCGTGTCCGATTACGTCTTCGAATTCGGCCTGCCGGATGAGCTTCGCGGGCTGTTCTCGGGCGCCGCAGAGTATCAACGTGCGCTTGGTCGCATGCAACTCGCGCGCCACTTCTTCCAGCGCGAATAAACCGGTGGCATCGATCGCCGTCATATTGCGCAAACGCAGAATCACTACCGGCGGCAATTCGTGAATCTTATCGATGATGGTTGAGACCTTGTCGGTCGCTCCAAACAAGAACGGTCCGTGGATACGGAAAATCGTCGCATAATACGGAATATCTTTGTCCTGCAGGATGTGTACGCGTCCGTCTTCCACGTAGTCGTCTGTGACTTGCGATACGGTAGTAGTGTTCGCGACGCGCCCAATGAACAGCAACGCCGCCAGAATCATTCCGGCCTCGACTGCGACGGTGAGGTCGGCGAACACTGTAAGGGCAAACGTCACCAGCCAGATGCTTATGTCAGTTTTCGTAAGCTTAAGCAGTTGCGGAATCTCGCGCCACTCGCCCATGTTGTAGGCGACTACCAGCAGAATCGCTGCCAGTGCGGCCATCGGAATATAGCTGGTCAGACGCGCCGCGAACAGAAGCACGCAGACTAAAGTCAGTGAGTGAATCATTCCAGCAACTGGCGTCCTGGCGCCCGACCGAATGTTAGTAGCAGTGCGCGCAATCGCGCCGGTAGCAGGCAATCCGCCGAACATGGGCGAAACAATATTGGCCACGCCCTGCGCCATCAGTTCAACATTCGGATTGTGATGGTCATTACTCATCCGATCAGCCACCACGGCCGACATAAGAGATTCAATTGCGCCGAGCATCGCGACCGTGAACGCTGGCCCCAGCAACCCATGAATAAGATCGGCGCGAAAGTGCGGAATGGCGAAGTGAGGCAGGCCGCTGGGGATTCCGCCGAAACGTGAGCCGATGGTTTCGACTGGAAGGTTGAATGCGACCACTGCTATTGTGCCCGCGATCATTGCGATGATCGGGCCGGGAATGCGGTTCGAAAATGCTCGGCATGCCAGCAGGATTAACAGTGTTACGATGCCCAGAACTGTGGCTGTATACGACAAGGTATGGAAATTTGCCGCAATGGTTTCCATCCGCAGCCAGAAAATTCCCGGAACCTTATCGATCTTCAATCCGAAAAAATCTTTAATTTGGGTGCTTGCAATCAGAACCGCGATTCCGTTGGTGAATCCAATCACGATGGGCCGAGGGATAAACTTCACGGCTGTACCCATGCCGGTCGCGCCGAGAATGATGAGCAGAACGCCGGCCATCATGGTGCACATGAACAGGCCATCGACGCCGTGCACTGCGACAATCCCCGCCACCACAACTACAAATGCGCCAGTCGGCCCGCCAATTTGCGTCTTCGATCCCCCCAATGCGGAAATCAGGAAACCGGTCACTACTGCGCAATAAATTCCTGCTTGCGGGGTGAGGCCAGAAGCGATGGCGAATGCCATGGCTAGAGGCAACGCCACCAGTCCGACGGTTACGCCCGCCATCAAGTCGTGCAGAAATTTATTCGCGCTGTAATCGCGCAGGCAAAGAATGGACGCAGGCAGCCAGCGCTCTTCCAAATTTTCAAATACTGAGGTTGTGGCCAGAGAATACGCTCCGTGAATACTTGATTATGACAGTCGTATGCTCTGCTTCCAATGATTTGTGCGGCACGGAGGTACTAAGACGATGAAGCTGTAGAGACGTAGCGAAGCCACGTCTCTACAGCCGATTGATGAGCGACGGCGATTAAGGCAACGGGGCGGATACCGGCCAGCCCTGCGAAGCGGCCATCTGAAGCAAGTCGTAAGAATCCGTCCTCCCGTTCTCGTGGCCGTTGACGATTGCGCCGTGACAACCTCTGGGCGGAGGTGCGGTCACGTGAGGCAGCGATGGCACCGCAGGGTTCGGATTGTTCAAGTCCAGCGCATATACAAGATTGCTGATCTCGTTCGACGCATCGCGCTTGGTCAGCGGCGGCAGGCTGTATCGCCACTCAATAAACTTCAGCACCGAAGTGTGATCGTAAAGTAAGGAATTGATTCGCGGGCTGTTAGGATTCCCGCGAGTGAATGGTGAAGCAATCACAACAGGCACGCGACAGCCCAACAGCGCTTTTCCCTTGACCAGATCCTTATCGACGTCGTTGGGCGCGATCACGCGCGGCGGAACTATGTGTTCAAAGAAACCACCCCATTCATCGCGGCTGATGATCAGCACAGTGTTGTCCCAATCGGGTCCCTGGGTCACGGCGTTAAATACCTGCTGAACAAAAGCTTCACCGCGGCGCAAATCAGCATGCGGATGATCGTCGTTTCCGGTGCCGTCGTCAGTGATCGTGTAAATGGGATCGACAAATGAAACTGGCGGCAGTGTTCCCAGAGCAGCTTGAGCCAGGAACTCCACGTAGGGAGCCGAAACCGAGAGATATTTGGTTCCCCACAACGCCAGGAAAGGAAGGTTGTTGAAATAGTAGGTAACTCCTACGTTGGCCGCAGCTAAAGTGTCGAGAATCGTGGGCAATTTCGAAATGGTGACGGAGTTATCCAAGCGGTCGGTCTGAGCGGCCCACGAGAAAATGCGGTTCGGAAATGTCGAAGAGAGAATCGACGGGAAAAAATTATCGAGGGTCGTATAGTTCCGCGCGAAGGGGCTGAAGAACTTCAGATCTTCCTCCGCATAGTAGCCAATGCAGTAAACATCGTTCGTGGTTGTGCGCAGCCACCCATCCATTTTCCCCTGGTCGTACTCAGACCGCCCGCCCTCGTAGGAGTGGTCAGGGTCGGGATGCGGACATCCGGTGTAACTGGTCAGGTTGTAGGTGTCATGGAATACGCCCTTCTTATCCTGGTAGCGGAGGCCGCTCTGGTGCCCGTTCGCGCCCGGCATCCAACCCAGCAAGTGATCGAAACTGCGATTCTCCATCATTACGAAAACGATGTGCTCGATACCAGAATCATTGGGGCTCGGCAGTATCGGTAAGCCTGAAGTTTCGCTGGCCAACAGATTTTTGCCGAGCACGGACCCTGCAGCCAAGGCTCCGGACGCACCTGCAGCACCGCGCAGAAAATTTCTTCGATTGATAGCCATTAAGACTCTCCCTGGCCAGAGGTTTGATGGCGTGCCCGGACTAAGAGCCGAGAACTTCCGTGAAGCGGCAGGACTACACTTTTCTTATAACCACGGAAGCGGCCTAAGAGGTTAACGGAATGTTAATTTCACCGGCTGTGGGATTGGGCTTAGAACAAATTCCACAGGAACTGGTTGTACACGTCGTGGTGATACTGCACTTCGGGAGCCTTCACGAACGTTCCCAGCAGCCGCGGACAACGATCAGCCGATGCCTGCTTCAAATCCGCGTAGCGAGCTTTCACATCTTCGCCAAGCAGTTTCGTCGTCCAATCGGCGTTGCGAAAATTCGCCAGCGCGTCGTAGATGTTATCCGGTAAAAAGCGCTGCGCCTGGCGAAGGTTCTTGATCTTCGCGGTGTCGCCGTCGAGTCCGGTTTTGAAGATCGACAGCATAACCAGATACGGATTGGCGTCAGGCGAAACCGAGCGAACTTCCACGCGCATGCTTTTTTCGTTGCCAATTGGAATGCGAATCATCGATCCACGGTCCGTGGGCGAAGCTTTGATCTGGTTCGGCGCCTCGAAATGCGGATCTAGTCGGCGATAAGCGTTGACGGAGGCGTTCAATAGCAGGCAAAGATCGTTCCCGTGCGTGAGAGTTCGATCGATAAATTCCCAGCCGAGTTTGCTGAGCTTCTCTTCGCCTTTCGCATCCCAGAACAAATTCTTTCCGCCTTTGCTGATCGAAACATTGGTGTGCATTCCGCTGCCATTCACGCCCACCACCGGCTTAGGCAGAAAGGAAGCGGTGCAACCCATCCGTGTCGCGACCTGGCGGCAGATCAGCTTGTAAAGTTGAATCTGGTCGGCTGCAGCCACCACTTCGCCGTAGCCATAGTTGATTTCGAACTGCGAGGGCGCAACTTCAGGATGATCTTTTTCATTCTGAAAACCCATGCTGCGCTGGACTTCCGCCGTAGTATCGATGAAAGTGCGCAACACATCGCCGGGTAGCGAATGGTAGTAGCCGCCAGTATTTACGTATTCAAACTTTCCGGTTTCGTGATAGCGCCGCTCGGCATCCGGCCCCTGAAACAGAAAGCCCTCAATTTCGTTGGCCGCGTTCAGCGTGTAGCCGTGTTTTTTATTTAGTCCTTCGGCATAAGTTTTGAGAATGCCGCGAATGTCGGCGCTATAGGGCGTGCCACCCTTGTCGATTACGTCGCCGAACACCAGTACTTTGCCGGGCCCAAAAATGTCAGCTGGACCCCAGTAAAATGCGCCCCAGTCAATCCCCAGACGAAGATCACTTTCCCGCTGCGCCGTGAAACCGCGAATCGAAGATCCATCGAAGGTGAGGTTGTCCCAACTCTTGATCAGGAATTTCTTGTCGTAGTCGAGCATGTGCAGGCGGCCTTCGAGGTCGCTGAACAGCACGGTCACGGCCTTGATCCGCTTCTCTTCGCTGAGGTATTCAATTCGCTCTTCCTGAATCTTGTGAAGGGGAACACGATTCTGGCGCTGCTCTTTCGCGTTCAGGTTCATCTCTTCCAATTCTTCGTACGGGATGGCCAGAAAATTTCGCAGTTCAGTCGGCATGAATCTCCTTATGAGTTCTGTAAGAAACTCGGATGTATTTTCAGGGGATGTTCAGAACTTGGTAGGGTATCGCGGAGCAGCACTTGCTGCCAATCAAAAAAGCTTATGAGAGAGATTAATGGAATCTATTCGACATGTGGCGCGTGCGCCCTCGCCCGCGGGTGTTGAGCTTCCTAACGTGAAGGCAGCTCGCCTCGTCCGCCCAGATCGAACAAAGTTTTCAGCCGACCTTGACTGCCCAGACCCTCTGTACAATCACTAAATCTTCGTCAGGCTCGCAAGGATTCGCAATGGACATAGTTTTGAATGAAGTCGAAGCCAGAGTGCTCGGCTCGCTGGTCGAAAAAGACGTCACCACGCCAGATTACTATCCACTTTCCTTAAATGCGCTCGTCAACGCCTGCAATCAGAAGAACAATCGCGATCCGGTGATGAATCTGGACGAGGACGCGGTTCGCCAAGCGCTGGAAAGTCTCCAAGCTAAACGGCTCGCAGGTCCGACTAGCAGCGCGGACAGCCGCGTTACGAAATACGAACACCGCACGCAGGAGGTTTTCAACTTTACTCGCGGCGAAACCGCCATTCTCTGCGTGCTGCTGTTGCGGGGTCCGCAAACTCCCGGCGAACTTCGCGGACGAACTGAGCGCATGCATCATTTCGAAGACTTAACCGAAGTGCAATCCAGCTTGCAGCGCCTGATGCAGCGCAATCCCGCTTTGGTCAGAGTTTTGCCCAGACAGCCCGGAACCAAAGAGTCCCGCTACAAGCATCTGCTCTCGGGAGACACGGACGACGTCGCAGCAGAGGTTGCCGTGACGCGCGCCTCTTCCAGCTTAAGAGAAACAGCCGATGACGATCGCCTGGCGCGATTGGAAGATGAAGTGGCCAATCTCCGAAAAGAACTGGCTGACGTAAAACAACAGTTCGCCACTTTCCGGAAACAATTCGAGTAGTTGCTCCTGGTCAGTGCTAGGAGTCTTTGCTGAGAGCTGACAGCCGAGAGCTGACAGCTTTGTTTTCCATCATTTCCGGAATCGTCACAAATTCCAAGCCTTCCGATCGATATCGCGCAATGAGGTGATCGGTGGCGATCACCGTCTGCGAACGATCCGCGCCAAATGCTGCATGACTGCCGTCGTGTAACAGAATCACATCTCCACCGCGAACTTGCTGGTCAACTTTGCGCTCGACGTATTCCGCAGGTTTCCCTTTCCAATCCCAGCCAGCGACGCTCCACATCACCGGTTCCAGGCCAAGAGCTCTTGCAATGCGCAGAGTGCTCGGACGGCGCCCGCCAAATGGAGGACGAAACAGCCGCGAATGCTCTCCCACAGCATCGCTCAATGCCTGCTCGCATTCAGATAATTCCGTTCTAGTTTGGTCCGCCGTAGCGAAGACCAGATTGGGATGGCTGAAAGTGTGATTGCCAAGGACATGTCCGGCACGCGCCAACTCGCGGGCAATGTCTGGCCCTTGTTTCACAAAGCGGCCGATAAGAAAAAATGTCGCTTTCACGTTGTGTTTGGCGAGCACTTCGAGCAGACGAAAGGTGTGCGGATCGTTAGGACCGTCGTCGTAAGTCAGAGCCAGTTGTCTGGACTCAGACGGTAGGCCGGTAAACGTTTTCCCATACCACTGGCCACGCGGAGCCATACACTGGTAGCCGGCGGCAACGGCAGCCGCAGCCAGCCCTGCGCCGAAAACGAAACTCCCCATAATGCCGCGATTGTAATTGTTTTTCTTCACGCTGAGTGCCGGCGATGAAAATAGGGGTTACTCTTCCCTCAATTGCGTTCGAGGCTCAGCCGGGATATCCTGCCAGTCGAAGTCCGAGTCTCCTAGCTCATGGCTAACCTTTTCGAACTGCCCCGCTACATTGCCGTAGAAGGTCCTATACGCGTCGGGAAAAGCACGCTCACGCGGATTCTGGCTGAACGCCTCAATGCACAGCGGGTGATGGAGGCCGACGATAATCCTTTTCTTCGCGCTTTTTACGATGGCGAGCGCGGTGCCGGATTTCAGGCGCAATTCGCTTTTCTGATTCGCCGCTTCGAGCAGCTTCATGCACTGGATATTGGTCCGCGATCGCAAAAATCCGTAGTCACTGATTTCGTTTTCGAAAAAGACAAGCTCTTCGCCTGCCTCAACCTCACTGATCAGGAACTCGAAACCTACAACCGCTATTACAACCACTTTCGCGAACAACTTCCCACGCCCGACCTGGTGATTTATCTGCAGGCCACTCCCGAGGTGCTGAAAAAACGTCTGAAGAAAAAGAATGCGCCGGGAGAGAAGGCGATCAACGAGGAATATTTGGAAGAAGTAATTAAAGCGTACGAACATTTCTTTTTTCATTACAGCTCGTCGGATCTGCTGATCGTCAACACCTCGGAGATTGATTTTGTGGAGCGCAACCAGGATTTGCAAGAGTTGCTGCGAAAAGTTTCCGCGCCGATTAAAGGGACGCAATATTTCCTGCCGCTAGGAAATCAGGAAGCAGCTTCAGCTTGAGGTTCCGTTGACGAAGCTCGAACTGGGCGACCAGTTAGTCTCGTACGATACAGAAGCTGCTGTCGCTGCGTACTCCGAAATGTCGAACGGAGGCGCTGAACGATGCGGATGTGCTTACTGCCGCAAGTTTATCCCGCAACGAGCACGCGCCTACCCTGCAGAATTCCTGACTTTACTGAGTCGGCTTGGAATAGATTCCACCAAGGAGGGAGAGGTCTTCCACTACAGCCCCTCGGAAGATGGCTCACAACTCTATGGCGGTTGGTTTTATTTCGTGGGAATATTACTTGAGGCCGGAGGACGAGCCAAGACCGAGCGTGCTGCCTTCGAATCCGGCTTTCGGTATTAGGTATCTGAAAGCTTTCCACGCCCACCCCGTTTCTTCGGGAAAAACGTAGCAGCATTAGAGTTCGTCACGCGAGTTCCGGGGGAACTTAAAGAAAGCCCCTAGCGATCAGTGCTTTCGCCGGCGCGGGGTCTTACCAAACATGCGCGGATCGTAGCTGAGCGGCTCTGCTCGATTAATTGTTATTTGCTTGAACTCAGAGTGCTGCGGATTAATCAGCCAGTTGTTCTCCCTCACCGCCAACGCGGAAGGAACGAGCAGCACGCAATTCCTCGCCTTGTTCACGAATTCGTCACCGATTTGGGCAAGGCTGGGCGGAGCGGGAGCATCCCGCCAATTGGCCGGCAGGGCGCTGGCTTCCACGCGTTCCCGACGTAGGCTCTCAGGAATATCTGCCGTGGCCAAGACTAAGTCGTCCGGTGCGTCCTCCGGATCCAAATGAACAAAGTACTCCAGCATGGCGAGAGACTGATGTTCACATGCGTAAGCAAGTCGAGTTCCGGGGCTTGACCATCGTCCGCCGTACCGGTACGCGCCCTCGCCGTCGAATGGAGCGCCGGCATACGCCGCGCGCAGCACGCGGAAGACTCGCGTCAACTGATGCCGCCATACGCAATGCGGCCCAGGAGATTTTCCACTTGGCGGGCGCCGAGTTCGGTGTCAATCGCAGCGATAGGCGCAATTCCACCCAGAGTGCGATTCGTGCGCTTGAGCCATCGGCTGGCGCGTGCGGCGTCTCCGAGGCTTTCGCGGGCCAGCGCAAGCAACCGGGCGAGTCGATAAAGCCGGTCAGATTCAAACCGTGCCAGCCGGCCGCGACGCCGCCGCTGCAAGCTGCGAGAAGAGAGGTCCAGCGCATCTGCGAGCTCTTTGAGGGTCAAGTCCGCAGCCTGCATCAGTTCCTCGAGCACTGCATGCGGAAAACCTTCGCGAATCGCGTCTCGCAGATCCCGATCGTTCATAATCGTCCGTCCCAAGGCCCGCTTTCCGCCAAGCTCCCGTATTACTGATCGCAGTTCGTTTGCCATTTGTCGCTCATTATAGCGACATTTGGCGCCGAAATCAACAGCGGTGACAGCGGACATTCGTACCTGCCACGCAGGCGATTGCCGCGAAATTCAACATCAAGACAGTCAAGAATCGGCTAAAATAATTGAAGCAGGATGCCATGACTGACGACATCGAAATCTCCCCAGGCCCGCACTTCAAAGCCGCCATGGCTCTGGCCATTGTTGCCGACGCGCTGCAAATCATCTTTCTTCCGTTGTTCGCAGAAGGTGGTATATCACCCGCTGACGACATCTTGGATGTCGGTGTGGCCGCTGCGCTGGTTCATCTGCTCGGATGGCACTGGGAATTTCTGCCGTCGTTCTTGGTCAAACTCGTGCCCGGAGTGGATCTGGTCCCGTTCTGGACGATCGCGGTGGTAAACGTTTATCGCAAATCCAAGCGCAACGTGATCATGGAAGAAGAAGCTCGCAATGAGCATGCCGCGTTGCCCGATCCGCAAACGTCAAAACTTCTCTGACTAGGCAAGCACGAAAGTTGCTGGCAAACCGAGTGCCAACTATTTGTGCATCCCCTATTGCCAAGCGAGCGGAATTTCCCTAGGATTCGGATTGAAAGCCGACCTGCGAAGTTGGTGATGGTGGTAACCGATTTTTGAACCAACACCGAATGAACGGGAGCCTGACTCGTACAAGTAGATCCGGTGTGCGATGCTCCGCCATGCGGAGATGCCTAAAGGGTCGCGGCAGGTTCCCATCGTCTACCGACGGGTTCATTCTCGGCCCATCGCACGGCTAGGTGGGTCGGCTTGCTTTTCCTCTGATTGTTCCCCTGCTACACTGGCGGTGACTAATTCTCAGTGCTTAGCATCTAACAAACAGTGCTTCCCAGACTCTTTCATATTGGCAACTTCAGCTTGCCCACCTATGGGCTACTTGTCTCCTTGGGCGTGCTGCTCGGGTTGTGGATCTGCGTGCGCAATTCCGAGAAGCAAGGAATTAACGGCGACGACGCCTGGAATTTGGGAATCCTCGTAGTGCTCTGCGGAATTCTTGGCGCAAAAATTCTTTACATTGCTTATGACTGGGGTTACTACCGCGCCCATGTTCGCGAGATTTTCAGCTTCGGCACTTTACAGGCCGGCGGCGTTTTCTCTGGAGGGCTGATTGCCGGATTTTTGGCCGCGGCCTGGTATGTCCGCAAGCGGCACATGCCTGCGCTTGCGACCTGCGATGCTTTTGCCCCCGGCTTGGCCTTTGGGCACGCACTGGGACGCGTGGGTTGTTTCGCCGCGGGATGCTGCTATGGCAAGCCAACGACGCACTTCTGGGGTGTGACATTTACCAATCCGATCGCCCAGGCCTGGGTCGGCACGCCGCTTGGAGTTCCACTGGAGCCGACGCAGCTTTTTGAGTCGGCAGTCGAGTTGGCGAATTTTTTTATTTTGATGTGGCTGCTGAAGCACAAGAAGTTCGACGGACAAGTAGTTGCGGCTTACTTCTTTCTTTATGGCGTGGCCCGCTATTTTCTTGAGTTCCTGCGCGACGATCCCGGACGAGGCTCAGTCTTCGGCGGAATTATGACCGGAACGCAGTTGATCTCGATTGGGTTAGTCATCCTCGGCGGGCTGATCTGGTGGCTGCGGCCGGGGATGAAGGCTGTGCCAGCGCACGCTTCGCGGTAATCTTCTTTTCATCAGAGTCACAGAGAAACAAAGAGTATCCTTGGCGTGTAGTATTTCGCCCGTGTGAACACGTTCCCCAAACATTTCATTGCACCGCCTGGAGACGCTGGCAAGCGCCTTGACCAATTCCTTGTCAGCCGGATTACTGACATCAGCCGGGCTCGCGTCCAGCAATTAATCGACGAAAAAAAAGTGCTGGTCAACGACGGCTCGGCCAAAGCCTCGTTGCGACTGCGCGGCGGCGAACGGATATCTATTCTTGCAGACATGAATCTGCCACCTTTGCGCGCGGTAGCGGAGAACATTCCGCTGGACATCGTGTATGAGGACGACGATTTAGCGGTAGTCAATAAGGCCGCAGGCATGATGGTGCATGCTGGGGCAGGTGCGACCGAGGCTGAGCGTAATCGCGGTACGCTGGTGAACGCGCTACTGCACCGGTTCGGTCAACTTTCAGGCGTGGGTGGAGAGTTGCGTCCGGGGATTGTGCACCGCTTGGACAAGGCCACGAGCGGGCTGATCGTGGTGGCAAAAAACGACGAGGCCCATCGAAAGCTGGCGGCGCAGTTCGCTCGCCGCACAGTTAAGAAAAAATATATTGCGTTGGTACATGGCTGGGTAAAGCTCGATCACGGAATCATCCGCAGCAGCATCAGCCGCGACCGCGTGCGGCGGACAAGAATGACCACGCAACGATCTGGAGGCCGCGAAGCCATTACGCACTACAAAGTGCAACAGCGAATTAATTCCAAATATGGAAAATTTACTCTATTGGAACTGCGAATTGACACTGGGCGAACCCACCAGATCCGGGTGCATCTGGCTTCGCTTCGCCACCCCGTTGTCGGCGATACACTCTACGGCGCGCCCCGCGAACTGACCGCCAAAAACCAAGCCGGCATCTCCCTGCCCAGAAATTTCCTCCACGCGGCTGAGTTGCAGTTGCAACATCCTCGGAGTGGTGAGGTCCTGTCATTTGCCCGGCCGATCCCGCAAGAGTTGCTAAGATTCTTGGAGCGCCTCGCCTGAATGGGCTCCGTCTTCCTATCGGCGAGCCCATAAGGCCCAAAAACAGAGTTGTTCCGAAAATGGAACAACAATCAGTTATTTGTTGTTCTGGTCTGCCGTTGGTGTAAAAAAATATCGCTGCAATAAGTGGGGCCCCGCAGTTAAGCTCTCCCCATCCAGTGTGTAGGGGCTCCGCTTTAATTTTCCACTTGGATTTGCCCCATCTTGCCGACATCTTCGCGCTATAATTCGTCTTATCGGAGGTTACCTTATGCGGATTTCATGCCTCCTCGTGATTTTGCTGTGGGCTATGGTTTCGGTTTGCGAAGCCAGCGACTCGGCGCGGCCTTCGTCTGCGTCGGCGACGGCGAATTCCAGTGCGGATCGGTTTAACCCTTCCACAATCGCCGGCAACGATTTGATCAGTCTGCCTTCGACAGATCGGCCGGATCGGGAGTATCGCGGTTTCGACCCGGCGCGCAGCGGAGATGTGTTCTGCTTGAAGATGCACATTTTTGAGATGAAACGCGAGAGCCCACGCTCCGATGTCTTCGAGCCAGACGGTCAATCGACTTGTCAGGCTGCGTCGAAATACAGTATGAAGGTCGTGGGAGAACCGGCCAAAGCACCGTCGCGTTAGATTCTGGCGCTCAGGCGTATTCTTGGTTGCCTCGTGCCGCACGCGCGTCGACGCCCGCGCCTAAATTCCTGTGAATTATTCTGCGTGACCTTTCCTTCCGGCAATCGTTTATATAGTTAGAGGCGCGATGGTCCTTCGAGCACCGGCATCGAAGCGGTCCCCGGAAAAGGCAGAGGAACGTCTGCTGGTGGAGGCTGCGCAGAAGGACCCTACCCGATTCGCCGATCTATACGAAATCAATTTTGAACGCGTGTATGCGTTTATCGCCTGGCGGGTGGCCGATCGCGATGCCGCGGAAGACTTGACCTCTGAGGTATTTCACAAGGCGCTCGCCAACCTTCGGCGTTTCGAATGGCGAGGCGCGCCCTTCGCGGCGTGGCTGCTAAGAATTGCTGCCAATGCAATTGCGGATAAGGCCCAACGCGGGAAAAAGGAATTGGCAGTCGATGATCCTCCGGAGATTGCTGAAGACGCAAGCGTCCTCGCCGATCTTGAGGAGGTGGAGCGTCTGGCGCGATTGTTTCGTCTGGTCGAACAGCTTCCTGAAGACCAGCGGCGCGTGATCGCGATGCGATTCGCCGAGGAGAAAAGTATTCACGAAATCGCCGAGAGATTGGGCCGCACGGAAGGTGCGGTTAAGCAACTGCAATTCCGGGGTTTGCAGACGTTGCGGGCGAAAATCGAAGACGCGAAACCACAAAGGGCACAAAGTCACACGAAACGAATGACGAAGCCGGTTGATAAAGATGCCTAAGCGCGATCTGATCGAGCAACTCGATGAAGCGCTGCAGGGAATGATCGGTAATCCCAACGCCACCCTGCCGCGAGGGGAAGCGGGAGTTAGTTCGCTTCTCCGCGTCGCTGCTGAGCTGCGCAATTTGCCGCGGCCAGAGTTCAAAATTCGTTTGAAGAATGATTTGGAAAGGAGCATTTCAATGGCAACTACGACAGCACCTATCGCTGCGACACACACTTCCGCCGCACCAAGATTGACCTACAAGTCTGCGGCGAAAGCGATCGATTTCTACAAGAACGCCTTCGGAGCGAAGGAAACCATGCGCTTCGAGCTCGAAACCGGAATTCCTCATGCCGAGCTCTTGATCGGGGATTCTACGATTATGGTGACCGATGAGTGGCCGGAAGGCGGACGCTACAGCGCCGAGACCACCGGCAGTTCGCCGGTCAGTATGTCGGTCCAGGTCCCAGACGTGGATTCTTTTGTGGCCCAGGCGGTTTCCGCTGGGAGCAAAATAGTCCGCCCAATTGCAGATCAATTTTATGGTCGCCGCGAAGGAACTGTGCTCGATCCGTTTGGGTATCAGTGGGCCATTTCTACGGTAAAAGAAGAGATGTCGGTCGAAGAGATGCACCGGCGATTCCGGGCGATGATGAAGGAGGAGAAAGCTAAGCAGCCCGCAGTCAGCCCAATCCCTGAAGGCTATCGCACGGTCACCCCTTACATGGTTGCGGCGGACGGACCAGCACTGCTGGAGTTTACAAAACAAGCTTTCGATGGCGAAGAGATGTTCCGAACGGTGGGGCCGTCCGGCGGGTTGCACGCCGAAGTTCGCATTGGCGATTCGATGCTTATGATCGGCGGCGGCATTCCCGGGCGCGAATTCCGTTCGACAGCGAATAATCATGCGCTTCACCTCTACGTTCCCGATTGCGATGCGGTTTACAGTCAGGCGCTGGAGGCGGGCGCGACCTCGATTGATAAACCGAGAGATCAGGAATATGGCGAGCGCTCCGGCAGCGTGAAAGATCCGGCGGGAAATTATTGGTATATCGCTACCAGCCAGGGGGAAACCTATACTCCGAAAGGCCTAAACAACGTTAATGTATATATGCATCCGCTGCGGGCGGAGCCCGTCATCAACTTTCTGAAGCGGGCCTTCGGGGCGTGGGAACTTGGGAAGTACGCCTCTCCTGATGGCGTTGTTCATCACGCTGAGATACGTGTTGGAGATTCGGTGGTCGAGATGGGCGAGGCTCACGGGCAGTATCCGCCTATGCCGACCATGTTTTATGTGTACGTACCGGATTGCGACGCGGTCTACCAGCGAGCGTTGCAGGCGGGTGCCACTTCAATTGCTGAGCCAGTGGATCAGCCCTACGGCGACCGCAGCGGAGCCGTGAAAGACGCGTTCGGCAATCAGTGGTACATTGCAACGCACATCAAGGATGTAGCGCCGTAAGAATCAGAAGGCGAAACGACCCCCGACTGTCGGAGCACAATTGTTGTTGTAGTTATAAGGGACGCCGGGCTTATGAGGAATTGCGATGGCCAGACCGCCGCTCACCCAGGAATAGGCAATTCCGGCAAAACCGTCGAAACGCTTGGTGAAGTGATGATCCAGATAGAGCGACCCCTCGTTGAGGGTGCCCGCGCAGGAACTACGGAAACCGGCTGAGGGCGAGCAGGTCGGCGGAACACGGAAGTCGTTCTGGCGCTGTTGATACCAGGAAAAAGTGAAGTCGGTTTTGCTGCGGTAGGTGTACTTCGCGCCCGTCCACCAGATATTCACCAACTTTTCAGAGTCAAGATTGTTGTCTTCGACCCCGCTCATAAAATAACCGCCTTGGTCCGAAGCGCCAACGCCCAACGGATTCTTCGGGTTGTTCTGCCAGATGTATTCGTAGCCGGCAAAAAACTTGAACGGGTTCCACGCATACTTGGCAGCGACCATAATTGCGTAGTTGTCGGTCACGATGCCATATACGGTGTCGTTCGGGTCGATCAGATTGGTCCCGGTGATGGGGTTTGTATTGATGCTGTCGGTAGTCGACTGATATGACTGCGTGGGACTCTGAGGCCCCAGTAAAGGGTTCAATACACTGATAGCCTGGTTGTAATGCTGTGGGACGATGTCGACGGAAAACTTGCCAAAGTCTGCGCCGAGGTCGAACCCATAGGCGTTGTTATGCGCCGATTCAGGCGTACAGGTGGTCGCACTCCAGGTTGAGGAGACCGAGTAGCAGCCGGCAGAACCGTCGGCGAATTTATACATCGCGCCGAAGTGGACCGGGCCAACAGTGAGGCGATATTTCACGGCGTCGTCCCAACGGCTGTTTTCAGTGTCGCCCCCGCCGGCCATCGTGCCGTTGTACCCGATGTACGAAAAAGCATAGCTGCCGCCGGCCGGATCGTAAAGGAGCATCGCATCGGTGCCGAGAGAGCGCTGACGACCAAAGGTCAATGTGCCGAAATGCGCTGACGATACACCACCATAGATTTCGTCATTGAAAGGTTGGCCCGCGCGCGCGCCGTCGATGGCGTACGAATAGCTGCGCCTCGGAAGTCCGTTGTTGATGATGTCAGTCTTTGATGCGTTGGCGAGCAGGCCGGACTGTGGATTGATGCCAGTAGAAGCGTTGAACACAACAGACCAGCCATGTAGAAACTCTTCCTTGCCCCTGATGCCCAGACCTGTCTGCTGCAGGTTGTTCGGTGCGATGAGGAATCGATGTTGAAAGCCGTTTCGGTTCACCAGAGATGCACCTTCATAGTTATAGCCGTTTTCCGGTAAGCCGTGACTGACCCAGCCGACGCCGACGTCATATGCGCCGTACAGCGTGATGCCATGCCAGGTCAGCGTGCAATCGGTGGTGGCAAACTCGTGGCCGCTTGCGCAGGCGTCAGGGGTGTTGCGCTGCATCTTAATGTCGACCGTGGTGTCCTGGCCAAGCGCCAAGCTGATTCCAGTGCGCCTTTCATCACCGAACCCCTGTTTTGCCGCATGAATCTCGAATCGCCCCGTCAGGCCCGGCACCTGATAGTGCCCGCCGCCGTCGGTTGTGACAGTGCGCGTAGCACCCGTATCGATGTTCTTGATGGTTACCGAGACATCGCGAAGGGCCGCGCCGGGTTGGTCCGTTACCGTGCCGTAAAGGCTCGCTCCCGTTTGTGGCGACGCCGGGAACGCTCCCATCGCAAGCCACAAAACGAGAAATAGATCGGTCCTGCGCATTCTGCCTCCAATGTGATTGACTGTTTAAAGAATCAGAAGTGTATATCAAGTACGTTTATGATGTCTAATGTGATACAGTTTTATGCTCAATAACGCGAGTTTCAGTTAATACCAGGGAATGATTCCGCGTGATTGACCGTACTCTGCGTTGACTGTACGATTCGTTTCCATGCAGGGGAATGGCAAATCCGGACGGAAAACTGAGGAGTTGCTCAAGCTGCGAGACGCGGCTTTGCAATTGGGCATCAGCTTTCCCACCATCAAGCAATGGATTTACAAGAAGAAGATCCGCAGCGTCCGCACAGCCGGAGGACATCACCGCATTCCGGAAAGTGAAGTGGACCGGCTGCTTTTCCGAACGCGAGGCAAAACTGAGCAGGAACGTAAACTGGTGATCCGCCGCGTCAGCGGACGCAATCAGCTGGTTGGGAGAATTGATGCGGTGCGCATAAGCGGGTTAATGGCCGAAATACAGATTTCAATTGGTGGCCAACAGATCACGTCCATTATCACCGCCCGTTCCGCGCGCGAGATGCAGCTGAAGCCGGGGCAAACCGCCGCCGCCCTGATAAAAGCCACGGAAGTGATGATTTTGCGGGTTTGATATGAGAAATCGACTGTGCTTGTCCGCTGCATCGCTCGTTCTGCTGCTTCTGGCTGCGGTGGCGCAGTGTCAGCCGTTAACGGTTCAAATCCAGGATGCCAAGCCAGTTGTCTTGGCGCAGACCGACCTCGAGGCTTTGCCGCACGTCAAGGTCACAACCACCGCCTCGGGCGCGTTCGCAACATTTGAGGGAGTCGCGCTTGAGGCCGTGCTGGAAAAAGCTGGAGTTGAGTTTGGACAGACCCCGAAGGGAAAACGATTGGCGTCATGCTTACTCGTCGAAGCCGCAGATGGTTATCGGGTCGTGATTGCCCTGCCCGAACTGGACCCGGCGTTTACCGATAAACAGTTTGTTCTGGCTTTCCTGAAAGATGGGAAGGCCTTGGATGAAAAAGAGGGGCCCTACCGAATTGTAATCCCCGATGAAAAAAGAATGGCGCGATGGGTGCGTCAGGTGACGACGCTAAAAATCGTGGACGTTCAGTGAAGCGATGTCAGTCCTTCTGAATCATCACTTCGGTAGCTTTGACCACAGCGGTGACGGTATCGCCTTTTTTGAGTTTGAGTTCGTCGGCGCTGCGCCGCGTGATGGCGCTCTCGATGAGATTATCGCCAACCCGAACGACCACATGGGCCATGATATCGCCGAGTTGGATTTCTTCAATTTTTCCGCGAAGTTTGTTTCTGGCTGAGATTGGCATGCAGTCATTATAAGCCGAGGAGAGCGCATGAACGTGCGAAGACTGATTCTGATTGCCATTCTGGCGATCGGCTTTATTTCTCAATCAACCCTGGCGCAGGAAGTATCCGTTGCGGCCGCGGCCGATCTTCAATTTGCCATGCAGGATGTGGCCGCGCGATTTCAAAAACAAACGGGAAAGACGGTAAAGGTCGCTTACGGTTCATCGGGGAATTTTTTTCAGCAGATTCAAAACGGTGCTCCCTTTGACATGTTCTTTTCCGCCAACCTCGACTATCCGAAAAAACTGGAAGCCACCGGATTCATCGAGCCGGGAAGCTTTTACCCGTACGCCAATGGCAAGATTGTGATCTGGGTCAAGAACGAGTCAAAGCTCGATTTGAAATCCGGTATGCAGGTGCTGCTGGATCCATCCGTCAAAAAGATCGCTGTCGCCAATCCGCAACATGCTCCATACGGGCAGGCCGCCGTCGCCGCAATACACAAAGCAAACATTTACGACAAAGTGAAAGACAAGTTTGTGCTGGGGGAAAATATTTCGCAGACGGCTTCATTCGTTGTTTCCGGAGCGGCCGATGTCGGCATTGTGGCGTTGTCTCTCGCATTATCGCCGAATATGAAAGACAAAGGCCGATACGTCGAGGTTGCTCGCGGCGACTATCCGCCGATTGAACAGGTCTGTGTGATTCTAAAATCATCTAGAAACAAAGAAACGGCAGAGCAATTCTTATCATTCTTCAAGACAGCTGCGATGGCAGATGTTTTGAAAAGTTATGGCTTCGACGTGCCAACCGGCTCTGCGAAATGATCACTGAGCGCAAACTAAGCTTTCTTAGAAAACTCGCTGTGATGGCGGCTGTAGAGCGCGTATACAGTTAAGCCGATTGCCAGCCAGGCGAAGAATCGCAGCCAGGTCAAAATCGGCAGGCCGGACATAAGCAGGACGCAGAAGAATACGCTTAGCACGGGCGCCGCAATACCGCCTGGGGCGCGGAAGCCGCGATGGCGGCCGGGATCGCGATAACGCAAAATGATCACGCCGATGGATACGAGCACGAAGGCGAACAGCGTGCCGATGTTCGAAAGATCAGAAAGCGTGCCAATATCGAGAAATCCTGCGGGAATGCCGACCAGGAAACCTGCAATCCACGTAGCCGTTGCCGGCGTCCGAAAACGCGGGTGAACGCGCCCGAAGAGCCGAGGCAGCAGTCCGTCGCGAGACATGGAGAACCACACGCGCGCTTGCCCCAACTGGAAAACCAGCAGCGACGAAATCATGCCCATCATTGCCCCGAACAGCACTCCGAGATGAATCCAGCTCAAGGTGTGCGACCCGGTACGCACGGTTAGCAATTTCATGGCATTGACGACGGGGGCTGCGTCATCGCGCACGGACTGCCAGGGCACGATGCCGGTGAGCACAACCGCTACGCCGATGTAAAGAATCGTGCACACAACGAGAGTAGCGATAATGCCGATGGGCAAATCGCGTTGCGGATTGCGAGCCTCTTCCGCGGCAGTCGAAACCGAATCAAATCCAATGTAGGTGAAGAAAATAATCGAGCCACCGGTCAGGATGCCGGACCATCCATTGGGCGCGAAAGGCTGCCAGTTGCTGGGATGCACATATTGCGCGCCCACGATGACGAACGCGAGAATAGCCGCAATCTTCAGCAGGACCATCACATTGTTGGCCTCTGCTGACTCGCGAATGCCCCGGACCAGAATCACAGTCAAAATCATGACCACGAGAAACGCAGGGATATTGAAACCGAAGTGCAGACCAGGCGGATACAGCACGTCGCCTTTTAAATCCGTCAGACCTCCTGGCAAGTAAGCTGGCGAAATCCACCGCAAGGCAGGATGAAATCCGAACCAGTCAAACATGCCGACCAGATGGGCTGAGAAGCCCACGCTGACCGCCATATTGCTGACGGCGTATTCGAGAATCAGATCCCAGCCGATGATCCAGGCGATGAGCTCGCCCATGGTTGCGTAGGTATAGGTGTAAGCGCTGCCGGCAATCGGAATCATGGACGCGAGTTCGGCGTAACATAGCCCGGTGAAAGCGCAGACGATAGCCACCAGCACAAGCGAGAGCGCGAGTGCTGGGCCTGCGCCCGGCCGACCTAGCGATGCGTGGTGCGTGACCAGGAAATCCAGCAGCGGCGCGTTAAGAATCGACGAAGTGTCGAACTTCTGACCTCCGATTGCCGTGCCGATCACAGTGAAGATGCCTGATCCAATCACCGCGCCAATGCCGAGAGCGGTAAGTGAAACAGGGCCCAGAGTCTTTTTCAGTCTTCGCTCGGGCTCTTCCGAATCCGAGATCAGCTTATCGATGGACTTGCAACAGAAAAGCTGGTTGTCCGAAGTTCGAGGACTGCCCTCTGGGGTTCGCTTCGTAATCGTCGGGATTTGAGCCAAAGGGCGTTGTCTCCGGAGCCGAAGTATTAGTCAGCACTTGGCCAGCGAACACTTCCGCCAGCCAAGCGCTGCCGTTTATCTCTTCGCCGCGCCGCGTACCATCTTCTTCACTTTGCGCTTCTTGGAGCCACGGGCGTACTCCCGCGGCTTTAGAGGTTTCTCGGTTTTCACTTTCTTACGCGATGTTCGCTTTGCTTTTTTGCGTTCTTCTTTGCTAAGTGTTTTTGTATTTGCCATGAGTTTCCTGATTGCGGATTTGTAATTTGGTAATTGCGTAATTGGGAATTTTCCCAATTACCCGATTACGAAATTACTTAGCTATGCTCTTTCCAATTGCGCATACTTCTCCACCAGCTTCTTCAAACCGAAGCGAGGGAATTGTACCGTAATCTTGGCCTCTTCACCGTCCCCTTCGCGATGGTAGACCGTGCCTTCACCATATTTCGGGTGCCTTACCTTCTGTCCCGGCCGAAAACCCTTCTTGCCTTTGGGTTCATCGACCGGCAACTTCGGCAAGGAAAATTTCTTTCCGCGCGATGCGAAAAACTCCGCGATGTTGTCGATGGAGTTGTAACTGCGTCCAGAGTAAGCAGGAGTCCGCGGCTTGCTGGGAGCGCTCCAGTTCGCACTGCTCTGATCTTCATCCTCGTAAGCATAGTGAGCTTGCTGCTCCGGTTCGTGTGGCGCGGACATTCCTGTCCGCGAATGTATCCGCGCCGACTCCCGCTTCCGCCGCGACCCTCCCAGTTCCTCGACCAACCCTGTCGGTACTTCTTCGAGAAATCGTGAGGGAACGCTGGCCTCGGGCAAATCAGTCCCGTAACGACGGCGGTATACAGCGCGGGTGAGGACAAGCGTGTCCATGGCCCGCGTCATGCCGACATAGCACAAGCGCCGCTCTTCTTCGATATCATCGGGCTGCAAAAAAGTTCTCGAATGAGGAAATAATCCCTCTTCCAGCCCGGCGAGAAACACCAGCGAAAACTCCAAACCTTTGGCGGCGTGCAGGGTCATCAGTGTGATTTGTGCCCGCACGTCATAGGCGTCAGCATCGCTTACCAGCGCGGCGTGATCGAGAAACTGATCCAGCGTCTCGCCTCGGTCGCGAGAATCCATGGCCGCATTCACCAGTTCGCGCAGGTTCTCAATCCGCGAATAAGCCTCAGGCGTGTCTTCTTCTTCGAGTTGTTTGATGTAACCAGTACGGTCGATAAGAAACTTCAGGATTTCGGCAGTACTAGCCGGACCGCCAGGAGTGCGGAAGCTATCGTCAGTCGGTGTGGAGCGGCCGCCCTCGCCCGCTTCGGGTAGAATCAAAGTCTCCGACGAAACCTCTAAATCAGGCATTCCAAAATCGAATGATATATTTTCGTCTTCGCCGGGATCAAAGGAAACATCTGCGTCCTCGGATGATTCGTCAGGCAAGGCGGCATCTTCTTCTGCGCGGGCTGTCTCATCCAATCGCTCTACATAAGTTCCCGCCAACATGGCGCGGCCATCTTCGATAAGCCTCCTGAAACTCTTCAACGCGGCCAACGCACGTTGCGGCAGGAGTTGACGCTTTATGACTTCAGCTATAGCTCCCCACAGTGAAACTCCAGTCTCCAGTGCAACCCGCTCCAACGTCTCGAGTGTAGTTTTCCCAATCCCACGGACGGGGGTGTTGATCACTCGCAGCAGCGAGATTGTGTCGTCCACGTTGTGAATGACCTTCAAATACGAAATCATGTCTTTGATTTCGGCGCGCTCGTAGAATGAAAATCCGCCGACCACGTGATACTTCAACTGATAGCGGCGCATTGCCTCTTCAAACAGACGCGACTGCGAGTTCGTCCGGTAAAGTACCGCCGCTCGCGCATTCTCGCCTTGATCAACTGCCTCGCGCAGATACTTCGCAATATAATCGGCCGCAAACAGCGCCTCGTTCTCGCCGTCAGGCGCCTCGTAATAGCCGAGTTTTGTACCACCCTGCCGTGAAGTCCATAAATTCTTTCCTTTGCGCTTCAGATTATTCGCCACCACCGTCGACGCCGCCTGCAGAATGTTTTGCGTCGACCGATAATTCTGTTCCAGCCGAATAATTTTGGCCTCGGGAAAATCTTTTTCAAACTCTAGAATGTTGCGAATGTCCGCGCCCCGCCACGAATAAATTGACTGATCCTCATCGCCCACGGCACAGACGTTGTGCCGCGTTCCCGCCAGCAGCAACATCAATTCGTATTGCGGACGATTCGTGTCCTGATATTCATCCACCAGAATGTACTGAAACCGGCGGTTATAGTATTCGCGCACTTCAGGCGCGGCTTTCAGCAGGCGCACGGTTTCCAGCAGCAGGTCATCGAAGTCCAGCGCATTCGCCTTCGCCAATTCTTTTTTGTATTCGGCGTAAATCTGGGCCACGCGCTCCGTCTTTGGATCAGCCGATTGCAAATAAACTTCCTGCGGATCGAGCATGTGATTCTTTGCCCATGAAATATGTGCCAGTACCGAGCGGGGAGTAGTCTGCTTGTCGTCAATCCCAAACCGCCGCATGACTGACCTCACCACCTGCGCCTGATCGCTCTCGTCGTAAATCACAAAGCTCTTGGTGTGGCCAATGGGCGGTGTGCCCGGAACGCTCGACGGAATGCGCAGCGCCTCGATGTCCCGCCGCAACACTCGCACGCAGAAAGAATGAAACGTAGAAATCACTGGCTTGGCAATGGACAATCCGCCCACCAGTTTGTCGACGCGCTCCACCATCTCCGATGCCGCTTTGTTGGTGAACGTCATCGCGAGGATTGATTCCGGCATCACACCAACATTCTCGATCAAATTAGCGATTCGGTAGGTGATGACGCGAGTCTTCCCGCTGCCGGCGCCGGCCAGAATAAGCACGGGACCATCGACGGTTTCAACAGCCTCACGCTGCTGCGGATTGAGTTGAGAGAGAAAAGACAAAGGAAGCCTAGAGCTATTTTACTAGAGGTTATCGCTCAAACACGTTGTGAGGGACTACGGGCTACTTGTATTCGCTCTGTTCAGCGTCGCGCGCTTGTCCCAACGCTCTGAGCTCGGATTATCTCTCGCAATCGATCCTTGTGTTCTTTATCCAGGCCGACCCATTCTTCTGGACAAGGGTGTGAGCCCGCCAGCATACTTCTGCGCCAAAGTTCGTTCAGCTGTGGGTCGCTAATCCCGTGGCTCTCGAAATTATCAACATCCCATCGGGCGGATTTCCCGTTCAGAAGTCGCTCAATTTCATTGGCCAATGCCTGGCGAGTGGGATCCTTGGCCAGTCTTTCATTCAGGACGAGGACAGCACCGATGAGTACGAATGCAAACAGCCAATTGGCTCTTGGGTAGAACAGGATTGCTAACAGTGGCGCTAAGACTGCGGTCAGGCACCCCAGGCCAGACGCAAATTTTGCTGCTTTGGTCATGTGATTAGGGTTAGTTTGCCACAAAGGCGATAGGCGGGGGTAACTTTACTGATAACCTTGGCGGCGTACAATCAAAAGGTCGCAGGGTGCTGTAAGTACCTCAGAATTCTTGGCCCCAAGAAATCGGGGCCATTGTGTTCTCTAGTGATGTGCGCCAGCATGGCTGGCCCGCGCCGCTTTGCACTCTTCGCATGGACACCACTCCCGCAAGAACTGCCACGAATAAATCCCCAACTCATGCCCATCGTTGAATTGAAATTTAATCGCGTACTTGCCAACGCCTTCTGCTGAAGTTGCTTTGACCGTGGGCTTGAACATGGGCAGCGTTCCAGCCGCAGGTTTGGCAGGCTCTCCGGGCTGCTGGTGCGTCTTGGTCCGGGTCTCATCGCACAGCGCGCAGGGACAAGCATCGCGCAGGAATGGAAACGAATAGTGCGACTGGTGGCCGTCCTTCCATTCGATATCCAGACCAGTGCCAGTGCTTAAGTTCACTTTCACCGATTTCGGGTCCGCTACAGCCATAAATTGAGTATCGCACAGCTGCACGGCTGAGCTCTCAATGCTCACAAGGCTTTGCCATTTTCAGAGAGGAACAAATTTGCACTCCATCAACTAAGCATATACGTCAGAATAGCTTAGCGAGACATTTACAACCGTGATCTTCATTTCTAATGCCGACAGGCAGAGTTCGTTAAACTTAGCCAGGTCGGGGCGAACAACGAAAACGTAAGGTACTACTTCAAAATTCCTTGACTTGGCTCAGACTATGGCGGAAGATAGCTTCCTCCCCTTTGTAGCCGCATCTCCCATGAATCACCTTTGATCGGCGCGGAAACTGGGCGGTCTCGGATTGATCGAGCTTCCTCCCTAGGCAGGAACCTCGAACCTGAACGAAAACCAAGATGGAGACAAAATTGAAAACCAATAGAACACCTAGACTCCCAGCGTGCACCTTAGCGGCGATAGCGACTGTAGCTTACCTAATCGCCGGACCGATCATCTCGCGCGCTTCCGCCCCACCAGCATTTGGCAATGCAAGCCTCAAAGGCTCTTATAGCGTTTTATTGACCAAGTGGAGATCGGATCCTAGCTCCAGTCCCGAGGCCCTCGTCGGCGTTTTCAATTTTGACGGCGCCGGCAATCTGGCGATTAGCTCTTTCACCGACAACAACAACGGCAACATCACTACCGGTTCGGGCACTGGAGGTTATTCGGTTAATCGCGACGGTACCGGTGTCATGACCGTCGGCCTCAGCAACGGTGACAATGGCACTTTCTCCATTGTGATCAACGCCAAGGGCAAGGGCTTCCAACTGATGCTGACCGAGTGCAATAACGGCTGTGGTAGCAGCATCCTGAGCGGTACGGCGATCGCCACAGGAGGAGCCTCATTTGGCAACGCCAGCTTGAAGGGCGCGCACGAATTCAGCACCACCACCTGGACAACTCAGAATTCAAGCGCCCAGATCGATTTGGGCATTCTGACCTTTGATGGGTCTGGAAACGTGAAGGCTTCCGTCACTCAAGACAGTGCGGGAACGGTCACAACCATAAAGGCAAATGGAACGTACTCCGTCAACTCAGATGGCGGCGGTTCCATCGTACTGACTTCTAAACAGGGCTCGACTACCTTCGCCTTCGCCATCGATTCCGCAGGAAAAGGCCTCCAGCTTATCAAAGCCGTCAGCGGAGATTCAGTGCAGAGCGGCACTACCACTCAGCAGTAGGCCGTCGGGAAGACTAACGCAGAGCGGGTTTCAGAGAATCATCTCCGTTGGTAATGGCCAGACACTACAGGGAAATAGCCTTCTCGCTCTGCGGCATGTTATGAATAGAACGTTGTCGTTCATAACCCTGCATGCTCGATTCCGCCCAGATTGAAGCACCTATGCCGCCTGAGGTCAGCACAACCGAGGATATATCTCTGCTCTCGGGCACGATTGCCGACCGCCACGGATTTGTTACCTCGTCCGACCAGACACGCCTTTTCTATCGCCACTGGCCAGCCACGACGTCTTGGAACGGACGCGTCGTCCTGGTTCTGCATGGTATTGGCTACCACAGCGCTCCCTACAAAATTGTCGCTGATGCGCTGAATTCCAGTGGCACCGAGGTCTATGGATTGGACGCCAGAGGGCACGGTCTCTCGCAGGGCCGCCGTGGATACGTGGGCACTTCTGTTGAAGTCGGAGCAGACGTCGAAAGCATAATCCGCCTGGTGAAAGAACAGCGGCCTACAGCCAGGGTTTTCTTGCTGGGCGACAGCATGGGCGCCGACCTGGCGCTCAACTATGCAAAGCGGAATTCCCGCGAGCTTGCTGGCCTTATTCTCTTGGCCTTAGCCTTGAACCTGGATCTCAGCCAGTTCGTCAGCCGCGAAAGTTTGAGCCTGATGCCTTACTTCGCTCTCGCCCATCGCCAACCCGTGATCAGTCTTGTCGGTAAGCGTCTTGATGAAAGTTCGCGCGACCAGGAGTTCGTCGCGCGGCGTCGCGTCGATCCACTCTCATACAAACACATCAGCTTTGGCTATCTCCTTGACGTGCAGCGTATTGTCTTTGGCTGGCGATGGAAAATTGCGCCTCGCGTGCATGCACCAACGCTCATGATAAAAGGCGGCAAAGACCGGGTGGTGAGCCATCGGGAGTGCATAGCATTTGATCGGCTCTCCGCTTCACCGGACAAATCTCTCAAGATTTTTCCGGATGTGCCGCATACCACGTTGTGGGACCCGGAGACCCCCGAAATTCTAGGACTGATCAGAGACTGGATTCAAGAACACTGAGTGTAGGCGGACATTCCTGTCCGCCGCCTTCGACTCGACATTTGCCGAAGTCAGCTCCACTCCGGTAAAATCTATACTTCGATCAAGTTCTGAACTTCTCTGGAGTTGTCATGGCACAAGTTTGTGATATCTGCGGCAAAGGCCCGCAATTTGGAAATACCATCAGCCACGCGCATAACGTGTCGCGCCGGCGCTGGAATGTCAACCTGCGCCCGGTTCGCGCCAAAGTAAAGGGCGGCGCAAAACGCATGCGCGTCTGCACCTCCTGCTTGCGCAGCGGCAAAGTCGTCAAGGCCTAAAAACAAATAACCACAGAGGACACAAAGATTTTTTGTTTCCGTCTTCCTCTGCAAACCTTTGTGCCCTCTGTGGTTGATGTTTTTCTCTATCTCACGCCAAGCAATTCCACATCAAAGATCAAGGTCGCATTCGGAGGGATCGGACCGCCCGGTGTGCCGCGAGCACCATAGGCGAGTTCCGGTGGGATGCGCAACTGCCGCTTGCCGCCTACCTTCATCCCGATAATGCCTTCATTCCACCCTTGAATGACCGGGGCGCTGCCCAAGGGTTCGACGACAAAGGGCTCGCCGCGGTCCAGAGAGCTGTCGAATTTCTTGCCGTTGGTCAGCCATCCGGTGTAGTGGACCTTGGCGCTTTGGCCCTTGGTTGCAGTGGCTCCCGTACCGACTTTGATGTCCCAATATTGGAGGCCGTCGGCGGTTTTGGTGCCGTCGCCGGTAACCTTGGTGGGCGAATTGTTGTCGGGTTTCTTGCTACTCTGCGCAAAAAGGGCCGCAGCGACGAATGTGAGAATCACAATCAAACATGCACTCTTCAGCATCAATTATTCTCCTGAGGATTCACTTCATTTAAGAGCAAAAATCTAGGCTAATGCAATCACATCAATTTCAACCAGCACATCTTTGGGCAAACGAGATACTTCAACGGTCGATCGGGCTGGCGGGTTCGCACTGAAATAGCGTCCGTAAACTTCATTCATGGCGGCGAAGTCGCCCATGTTCTTGAGGAACACAGTCGAGCGTACCACTTTCTCCAGACCACTTCCCGCGGCACTCAATATCGCGGAAAGGTTCTTGAGCACGCGATCGGTCTGCGCCGAGACGTCTCCGCCGAGCACCTGCTGTGTCCCCGGATCGATGGCCACCTGTCCGGAAACGAAGACGAATCCGTTAGCCCGAATCGCCTGCGAGTACGGCCCAATCGCCTGCGGAGCTTCTTTGGTCGAAATCACATCGCGCATTCATCCTCCGTAAATCGCGGCTCTTATGATTAAACGAACGCAGATGATATCAAATGCCAGCCTTAAGTAGTTTTGGCCACCGGCCAACGACGAACGACGCAAGTCTGACGCCTAAACTTTCTGCAATCTCTGTACGTCGTGCACGCCGGGAATTTTGCGCACGCCGTTGATGATATTTTCCAGATGTTTGAGATCGGCAATGTCCAAAATAACATCGACGTTAGCCTGCGCATTCGCGCTGCGCACCTGGACATCACGGATATTAGTTTTTGCGTCGCTGATCACCGCAGTAATTTGTTTCAACATGCCAAAACGGTCGTCGCAAAAGACAGTAAGCTTTACGGGATAGGAACTCGGCGTTCCTTCGTCGCGAGCCCATTCGACATCGATGCGGCGCTCCGGCTCATAGAGCAGATTCACTACGTTCGGACAATCCAGCGCATGCACGGCGACGCCTTTGCCGCGGGTCACGTAGCCTACCACATCCTCGCCGCGAATCGGATTGCAGCACCGGGCGCGATAAACCAGCAGGTCACCATGGCCTTTCACTCGGATGGCGTTGTTGCCACTGTCCCCACCGAAGACCCGCCGTACGACACTGGCAATTCCGCTGGACTTATCCCCGTCTTCGGCGGCTGGAGCAGCGGAACTGGGCGCCAACCGCGCCAGCACTTGGCGCGCAGAGAATTTGCCATAGCCGATTCCGGCCATCAAATCGTCAATCTGACCCAGTCCATAATCGGACGCGATCTTGCGCAGTTCTTCGTCTTTGATCTCTTTCAGCGCGACCCGATATTTGCGCGCTTCTTTTTCAATCAGCTTGCGGCCAATTTCGACCGCGCGTTCGCGCTGATGAATGTTGAGCCAATGTTTGATTTTGTTGCGTGCGCGTGACGACTTGACTGCAGCCAGCCAGTCGCGGCTGGGTTTATGTCCAGGCTGCGTGATGATCTCGACGATATCGCCGCTATGCAGTTTGTGCCGCAGCGGCACCATGCGTCCGTTCACCTTCGCGCCTACGCAACTGTGGCCCACTTCAGTGTGAATGGTGTAGGCAAAATCGATTGGCGTGGACTCACGCGGCAGCACGACGACTTTGCCTTTGGGCGTGAACGTGTAAACCTCTTCCGGATACAAATCGATTTTGAGGGTAGAAAGAAATTCCGTGGGATCGGACACGTCGCGTTGCCACTCGACCACTTGCCGCAGCCAGGCGAGCCTTTGTTCGTCCTGGGCAGATACCGGTCCGTCCTTGTACTTCCAGTGCGCGGCGATGCCCTCTTCGGCCATGCGGTGCATTTCTTCGGTGCGAATCTGCACTTCGAACGGCGTTCCTTCCTCCGTGATTACCGAAGTATGCAGCGACTGGTAAAAGTTCGGCCGCGGCATGGCAATGAAATCTTTGATTCGCCCGGGAACAGGCCGCCAGACGTTGTGCACGATGCCCAGCACAGCGTAGCAATCCTGCAAAGACGTCGTGACGACCCGCATAGCGTACAGATCGTAAACCTGGTCGACGCTGATTTTCTGGCGAACAAGCTTCTTGTGAATGCTGAACAGGCGCTTGATGCGGCTTTCGACCTCGGCAGTAATGCCGGCTTCTTTCAGTTTGTCGCGGAGAGTTTGTTCAACCCGGGCCAGAAACTGTTCGCCCTGTTTGCGTCGGGCCTCGACCGCGTCGTGCACTTGCTGGTAAGTCAGCGGATCGAGGTAACGAAATCCCAGGTCTTCAAGCTCGCCGCGAATTTTGCCCATGCCAAGACGGTGCGCAATCGGGCCGTAAATTTCCAGCGTTTCCTTGGCAATCTTCTGTTGGCGTTCTGGCGTAAGATGCTCGAGCGTCCGCATGTTGTGCAGGCGGTCAGCCAGCTTAATCAGCACGACGCGAATATCGTCGACCATCGCCAACATCATCTTGCGCAAATTCTCGGCTTGCTGTTCCTCACGCGTGGCAAAGTCAATCTGGCTGATTTTGGTGACACCCTCGACGATGTGCGCAACCTGCTCGCCGAATTCTTTGCGGATGTCAACGATCGTGACAGACGTGTCCTCGACCGAGTCGTGCAGCAACCCGGCCGCAATGGCGACGGCGTCCATCTTCATTTCCGCCAAAACCTGCGCGACTCCGAGAGGATGAACCAGGTAAGGCTCGCCCGAAGCGCGAAGCTGGCCCGCATGATTTTTCTGGGAAAATTCGTAGGCTTTGCGCACCAGTTCCAGGTCGTCGCTGGGGCGGTTGGCACGCATAATGCGCAACAGCTCCCGGAACTTGGTGACCGTCAGGGCGGTGGTCGCGATCTGTTCGCGCAGCGTCGCCATAGGCGATTATAGCCGGGAATCAGAGGTTGCAAGCAATGGCTCCAGGCCTTCGGGCGGCCTTTAGGACGTGGCCTTCCTGTCCCCGCTCGCCGTTGAACTGGTAAAGTGGATTTCATGCCTGTCAAGGTTTTAGTCAGCGGTGCTTCGGGTCTGATCGGCTCCGCGTTGCTGCCGGCATTGCAATTAAGTGGATATGAAGTCACGCGCCTGGTGCGAGGCGGGGCATCCGGCAAGGGTGATATTGCATGGGATACATCTCGCCCACTCGCGCCTGAATCAGTGTCCGGCTTCGATGCGGTTGTACATCTCGCAGGCGAATCCATCGTTGGCCGCTGGACAGACGCCAAGAAGCGCCGCGTTCGTGAAAGCCGGGTGCAGGGCACGCGCAATTTAGCTGAAGCGCTCGCGGCTGCCCCGCAGCGTCCTCACGTTTTCATCTCGGCATCGGCCATTGGATATTACGGCGATCGCGGCGAAGAAATGTTACGTGAAGAAAGTTCCTCCGGAAGCGGCTTTCTTCCCGATGTGTGTCGCGAGTGGGAATCCGCCGCCGAACCCGCCACCAAAGCTGGAATACGCACCGCACAAATGCGCTTCGGCGTGGTCCTGAGTGCGTCGGGCGGAGCGTTGAAAAAGATGCTGCCCCCGTTTCGCATGGGAGTTGGCGGCAACATCGGCAGCGGTCGTCAGTGGATGAGTTGGATTGACATCGATGATGTCGTAGGCGCGATTCAACACGTCATTACGAATGAAACCCTGCGAGGACCGGTCAACGTGATAGGCCCCAATCCTGCGAGGAATGCGGAATTCACCAAGACACTGGCTTCGGTGCTGTCGCGCCCCGCGATTCTCCCGATGCCGGCTTTCGCGGCGCGCCTGGCGTTCGGGCAAATGGCCGACGAGCTTTTGCTGGCCAGCCAACGGGTGGAAGCAGCAAAGCTTTTGTCGAGCGGCTACGTCTTTCATAGACCTGTTTTGCGAACCGCGTTAGAAGCTATCTTGAAGTAAACCGGTCGCGTGTTAACACGGGGTTAATCCGGGTGTTCTATTAGTTTAAGAAATCCGTGATGATCAAATCGTGGCCTATTTGTTCGCTGCTGTAGCAAATTCTTGCACCCGCTCGCGCACGCTGAGCACATGCTTCGGCAATTTCAAATGGCTGCCAGCCTCGAGAATGGGAATTAGTTTGTCGAAGTCCGGCCCGGAATGCGATCCCGTAATCACAATGCGAATGGGATGAAATAGTTCCTTTCCCTTGACTCCGGTTTCGGCTTTAACTTCATTGATAATTTTCTTGAATTGCTCTGCTGTCAATTGGCCCGCGGAGGCCGATTCGTCCTCCATAATCTTGACGATGAATCTGGCAAATACAGCACTGCTCTGAGGCCAGCCTAAGACTTCGGCGTTATCCGGAGCGGATAAGGCAGCCTTCGCATCGTAGTTGAAGATGAACGACGCCTTCTCCGGGAGTTGGTCCAGGCGATCGACGTAAGGCGCGAGCAGCGCCACAATCTGCGAAAACCAAATTCGCAGATCGTTGCTGAGTTGGAATACCGGCAGCCTCTTGGCGCACGGCCAATCCGCATCGTTGCACTCGACTAATCCAGCTTTAACGAAAAACCATATTCCAATGGAAGCAATATCTTCTACCGGCCACGTCTTGATGTACTGGCGGTTCAGCCAGTACAGTTTTTCCATATCGAAGACAGCGGCAGAAGGCGTGATACGCTCGAGCGAAAATTCCTTCACCAGCTCTTGCAGACTGAAGATTTCTCGCATGCCTCCGCTCGGAGCCCACCCCAGCAAAGCCAGATAATTCACCAACGCTTCCGGCAAAACGCCCATGTCGCGGAAGTTCGCAATCGAAGTAGCGCCATGGCGTTTGGATAACCGTTCGCGATCTGCGCCGAGAATCGTGGACAAGTGCGCAAACTCCGGCACCGGCCAGCCCAGCGCTTCATACAATGCGACTTGCTTGGGCGTGTTAGAGAGATGATCGTCCCCGCGAATTACGTGCGTGATCTTCATCAACGCGTCATCGATGACCACCACGTAGTTGTAGACCGGCATGCCGTTGGATCGCAAAATAATGGGATCGCTGACCACCTCATTCGAGAACTCCACATCGCCGTGCACGATGTCATGAAAGCGAATGGGATGCTCAGGAATCCGCAACCGGATGGCGCAAGCTTCCCCAGCAGTTCGTCGTCGCTTGGCTTCTTCAGGATCAATCGCACGGCACTTGCCGGAATAAATTGGCTGGCGGCCTTCGGCTAAAGCTTTGTCACGTTCTTTCTGCAATTCGTCTTCGCCGCAGAAGCACAAATATGCTTTGTGTTCGTTCACCAGTCGCTCAGCATGTTCGCGATAGAGATCAAGCCGGTCGGATTGGCGGTATGGGGCATACGGACCGCCGATGTCAGGACCTTCGTCCCAATCGAGGCCTAGCCAATGCAAATCCCAAACGAGTTGATCTTCAAAACGAGCTTCGCTGCGCTCGACGTCGGTGTCTTCGATGCGCAACACCATGGTGCCTTTTTGGTGACGCGCAAACAGCCAGTTGAACAGAGCCGTGCGCGCGTTTCCCACATGCAGATGTCCGGTGGGCGAAGGCGCGAAGCGCACGCGAACTGGAGATTCTTGTGTCACCGTTTTGATGTTAACAGGAGAAATGGAAACCCATCATCTGCAGCGACAATGGGCCGCAGAGTCTGAAAGGACGCGGCGTCAGTCGCGCCAGCCATTGAGAGGAACTTGGTCTGTCCACGCACCCCGATCTTAACCCTCGGTCTTCGGTGCGCCATCGCGGCGCATTTCGTTCAGCAACTTTGCCAGTACTTCCGCTCGCGCGTCGCTGTTCAATTCGCGGCGCAACTCTTCCAGCGCCAGCGCAACGATGTGATAGTGATGCGCGCCGCAATATTTAGGATCGGAAGTGATGTCGAGCCACACCTGGTGCATGAGCTCAAGATCCTGGGGACGCATGCGCGGGGCGTGCGGCCCGAGCAGATATTCGTGGATTTTTCCATTAGGCTCGTGTATCTCCAGGATCAACCGCGGTCTGGGTTCGGGCAGACGTTCCCACGCGTCGCCCAAAAGCTTGGCCTGCTCGTCAGGAGTGAGCTTGTTGGAGAGTCCGCACACGATCTTGCTCGAGTCCAGGCGTTGGGCGGTTACTATGATCGCTTCGAAGACATCGGTGGCGGGGACGACGAGAAGAGAAACCGGCTTGCCTTCTTTTTCCGCAACAGCAACGGCAGCGGTAAACAGTTCCTGTTCGTAATGATCGAAAACTTGCGACGTCTCGATAACTGCACTGCCGCTAAAAGAATGCTCGCGATGGTAGAGCCGAGCTGTCATCACGACCAAGTCCTGACGGGTTGTGTCTGTGTTCCTTAAAACATCGCGCAAATAATAAAGATTTCTCGGGTCACGCACTGCAACCAGAATGTTTCCCGGCCTCACACCCAATGCCCCGGATCCCAATTCCTGGTTGCCATAGACCCTGAACTGATCCAGATTCTCCGGCCTGCCATGCCGCTCTTTGGTTACGCGATGCTCGGAATAAGTGAAAAGCGCAAAGAAAACCGCGCTAAAAGTGACTCCGGCGATCGTGGCTTCGGACTTGGTGAAGAGATTTACCAATGCTGTAATCAGCAGCACGGCGGAAATCAGAATCAGGCCCACCGGCAATTCGCGGCCGCCCACGTGCAGATTGCCGGGCACTTTCCACTGGCGATTTCCAGGCTCGGTATAACGCAATACCAGAACCGCCAGCGACTTCAGCGCAAAACTCCAGATCACCCCAAAGGCGTAGAGTCCTGCCAGGACATAAACATTGCCTCGGCTGAGAATTATGGTCAGAAGCTGCAACCCGACAATCAGATTGATCACGCGGTAGCTGGTGCCAAATCTGGTGTGCGGCTTCTGGAACCAGTCAGTAAGTACGCCGTCCTCGGCCACGCGGTTCAAGACGCCATTAGCGCCCACAATTGAAGTATTTTGCGCCCCTGCCAGAATCAGTACACCGACCAGCACTACGAAAGCGTGGAAGATCAGCTTCAACCACATCGGACCGACCAGGTACACCGCAATGCCCCCAATGAGGTTTGCGAAGTACTCGTGACGCACGTGATCCGGAATAATCATTACCGCGAAGAACGAGACCAGCGAGGTGAACAGTAAGCTGTAGATAAAAATCACTAAGCCGGTTTTTTCCAGGTTCTTCAGCTTCGGATGCTCAATCTCGCGGTTCACCTGGGCCAAAGTTTCCTCGCCGCTCATGGCCAGGACGGAGTGTCCGAATCCGACAAAGAGGATGATCATGGTTATGTGACTGAGCCCGGTTCCGTAGAGCCAGCCCAGGGACTCTTTGGTCAACTTCACCGTCCCCGGATGTAGCGGGTTCGGCGGCAACTGAACGGGCACTTTGAAGCAGGTGATCGTGCACCAGATGATCAGAATCACAACCATGACGGTGGTGACGATCATGATCTGCAACGCCTTCTCGCTCGACTCGTGCATGCCCTGAATGTTTTTCCACCAGAAATACAGCACGATCAGAATGGCGAAGACGGCTGAAAAGTGGTCTTCCGAAAAAACCATGGGATGATGAAGATACTTCCCCATATCCTCAATGAAACCGGCCAGGTATTGGCCCGCCGAGACTGCGCTGATTGGGCCGGTGAGCACGTAGTCAAACAGCAACGCCGAGACAGAGAATTTGGCCAGCGTTCCGCCCATTGCCTCTTTGACGACGCGGTAGACGCCGCCGCGCACGAACATGCTGCTGGATTCGATATAGAGCGCCCGGACGCAGTAACTGAACAGCATTACCGCCAGGATGAACCACGGAGCGCTCTTACCGATGACCTTCTCCGCATCACCGCCAGCGTAATAAGCCGACGAAGCGAGGTCGGCAAGCACGATCGCCGAGGCGCGCCAGAAAGAGATAAAGGTCAGCATCACCGTGGTGGCGACGAACACCTTGACTGCGGGACGCCTGACGCTAGGTAAGGATGAAGACATTTAAATGAGCAAAAGTATTAATTGTAAGAATTTAGCACAGGTATCCTCACGATTGAGGTTTCTGGTTTCCTAAGGACGTAAAATCCTCAACTGTCTCTGATATGCTCCTGCCCAGTGGCCGCATCAAAACCCATTCCGGTTGCGCGACCCTTCGAGGCGGACGAGCGCCAGCGTGAGGCCATCGAACATGTACACGGTCCAATGCTGGTGGTCGCAGGGGCAGGCACCGGCAAAACCACTGTCCTCACACGACGTATCGCCCGTCTGATTCAGGAAGGGCATGCTCGACCCGATGAGATCCTCGCCGTCACCTATACCGACAACGCTGCCCGTGAAATGCAGGAACGCGTTCGCGCCGAGATTCGCGGGACCGATATCTCGGGTCTGCAGGTCACGACTTTTCACGCCTACTGCAACAACCTCCTGATCCGCTGCGGAAGACAATTTGGCGTGCTCGACGACAAAGATCTCTGGATCTACCTGCGTAAACGGCTTCGCGAACTCAATTTGAAATACTTCGTTCGCGCGGCCAACGTAACCAAGTTTCTGGATGACCTCCTGGATTTCTTGCGCCGCTGCCAGGATGAACTGGTAGGCCCGGAAAAGTACGCGTCCTACGTGGGGCAGCTTGCCCGCGGAGAATTGCCTGTCCCGCGGGTCTGCAAGACTAAAGACGCCAACCTGCTTAGCGACGAAGAAGTATTGGGCCGCTGCCAGGAAATCGCGGACGTCTTTGCCACCGTCGAGCGAATGTTAGGGGAAGAAAATCTCGGCACCTTCGGCCACATGATCACGCGTGCACATCTGTTGCTGGCCCAAGATGAAGGGTTGTTGACACGTGAGCGTGAGCATGCGCGGTTCATTCTTGTGGACGAGTTCCAGGACGCAAACTTCGCCCAGGTGAAAATTCTACAGAAGTTGGCGGGAGAAGAATCAAACGTATTCGCGGTTGGAGATCCGGATCAGGCCATCTTCCGTTTTCGTGGTGCTTCGAGCGCTGCCTTTGGTCTTTTCCAGCACCAGTTTCCCGCCGCAAAGTTAGTGGTGCTGGAAAAGAATCGGCGCTCCACGACGCCGATCTTGCGTTGCGCTTATGCGCTCATTTCGAAAAACCCCGACATCTTTCCAGGAAGCAAGATTGCGTTTCCCTATAAACGCTCGCCGCTGATTTCGGCGCGGGAGGAAAACGCACTGCGAGAAGGCAAGGAGCTGAAAACTGCCCCGGTTGAGGCTGTACTGCTAACGGCCAAGGAACTCGAGTGTTCAGATTTAGTCGCGGCCATACGTCACCAACAGAAACAATCCCGATGCAAGTGGAAAGACTTCGCCGTCCTTTACCGGCAGCATTCCCATCGCGACGACTTGGTCGAAGAGCTCGCCGAGCACGGCATTCCATTCACAATCGAAAACATGGACGTGATGGATACGGCCGAAGCTCGTGATCTTTTCGCATGTTTAGGAGCGGTCGTGTCGACTCGGGCCGACGCCAGTCTTTTTCGAGTGGCCGCGTTGCCCCAGTTTGCCATCGACCCGGAAAAACTGCGCAGCGGCATCAAGTCGATTCCACGGCAGCAAAAAGATTCCGGGGTGCATTCGGTTCTGGCCCAGATCGATGGTGGACCTGCAGTCCTGGCTGTCCTGCAGAAAGTGCGCGAAGAAATTACGCAGACCGCCGCTAAAAGTCTCGCCGCTCTGAACATCATCATTCGAACATTCGGGTTCGATCGCAGTTCGCCTCCGCTAGCCGCCATCCTTGATTTTGTAAACAAGTGGGAGCAGAAACCAACCACCAAGACGGGCGAAATCGGAGAACTGATCGAATATCTCGAATATTTTCAGGAAGCCCACGGCGCGATTCCTCTGCCATCAAGCGATGATGATGCGGTGCGTTTAATGACCGCTCACTCTGCCAAGGGCCTGGAGTTCAATCACGTTTTCATCTTGCGAGCCAATTCCAATTCCTTTCCCTGCTCATTCAAAGAATCACTCGTAGAGTTTCCGCGCGAGTTGCGCGATCCCGATTCGATTTCTCTGCAGGATGACAAGACCTTGAATGAGCAGGAGGAGCGCCGATTGTTCTATGTTGCCATGACGCGCGCGCGCGACTCGCTCACCATCTACGCCCGCCGAGGAAAAGGAAAAGATGCGAGTCCGCCTGGCTTCATGCGCGATCTGGTGAAAGACGCGCCTCTGAAACGTTACTTGCGTGAACGCCCGGCCCGCGGATTCCAAACCGATCTTTTCGGTGAAGCTGGAACCGAAACGCTCACCCGAATTGCAGAGTGGCTTTCCCTGGCTCCAGCCTCCGATTTGAGCGCGAAGCTTAGCGCGAGTGCAGTGCAGCGATACGAAATCTGTCCTTTGCAGTTCAAGCTGGAACGGGAATGGAAAATTCCTGGAGAAGTTCCGGCCGCCATGCAATACGGCGCGACCATGCATCGCGTGCTCCGCGCCTATTACGACTCGGTTCGTTTTCAGCGTCCCATGTCAGAACACGCGCTGGTCACATTCTTTCGGGCTGATCTTGATGAGGCCGGAATTCAGGACCGGTATCAATACCAACTCTATGACGCTCAGGGGATTCAGCAGTTACAGGATTTCCTCGCCGCTTGCACACGGCATCGCGTCCCTGAAGTTTTGCATACCGAAGAGTTCTTCGAAGTGCGGATCGGCGGCGCGGCGGTAGTTGGACGCATTGATCGCATCGACAGACTCCCAGACGAACGAGTTGTAATCACGGACTACAAGACCGGCAAACCTCAGTCTCAAGAGGACGCCGATGACAGTTTGCAACTTTCCATCTACGCACTGGCGGCCCGCGAGAAATGGGGATACAACGCCGAACACCTCGCTCTCTACAACCTGGGCGAGAACACAACTGTAATTACGAAGCGCACCGATGCCCAATTGCACGAAGCCCAATTGAAAGTGGAAAGCGTCGCAGCGAGTATTGCGGCAGGAAATTTCGATCCCAAACCCAGCTTCAATTGCCGCTTTTGCGCTTATCGCAGTCTTTGTCCGGCAACAGAGAAGCGCCTGTACACGATTGATTCCGCCAAGAAGCCGAACTAGCTGACCTTGGATTCCCACCAGGATTTCGGTGAGTCTCACGATAAAAACCCTTACGCACAAAAACTTAGGGGACGCTTTTTGCGTCCCCCTCTTTGTTCTTTTTGTTCAAGGCCTCTTAGTGTTTCTTCTTTGCGGCCTTCTTTGCTTTCTTTTTGGTTGCCATTTGATCTATTCTCCCTTTCCATTTTTCATGGACTTGAAATGCAACGGTCGTTTGTTGCAACTCATTGATGTATAGAGTCTATAAAAAGTG
>DASYOD010000112.1:0-8221 GCA_036008085.1 Terriglobales bacterium | reverse complement strand
ACTGCTTCACTTCGCATTCGACGCCATTTTCTTGACCATCGCCAGAACCAGCTTGCGATCGCTGTCATTGAGGCTCACCGCATAACGGCGAATCTGGCTCAGGAAGCGGACTTCGTCGTCGGAAAGCTGGGGCAAACCCTTCGATCCGTTGCTGTGTCCCGATTCCGAGAAGAATTGCGAAAGCGGCAACTCCATCGCACCGGCAATTTTCGACAACGTATCCAAAGATGGGATGGTATGACCATTCTCCACCCGCGAAAGGTAGCAGCGCAGCAACCCTGTGCGCTTTTCGATATCCCCCTGGGACATGCCTTTCCCCAGCCGGTAATTCCGAATGGTCTCGCCGATGTTCATAGAGAAGACGGCCAAGCTTGCTCTCCGCGAATGGTGAATAGTAACCAGAGGATTATCGTCTGGCAAGTGGAAATTTCTCTGCACCACTCGTGATGCATAGCACTTTTGCCCGCAATTTTTCGCCAGCCAATTTCACAGCGGCGCAAAGACGCGTATCTTAACTAAAATTGAAGTTCAATGCGACTGCTTCTTATTTTCCCAAAGTATCCGCTAGAAACTTAACCGTCCGCTTCCAGGCGTCTGCCGCGTCATCCGGCCGGTAGCCGTCTTTGTTGTTGGGGTTTTCAAAGGCATGGCCGGCGTCCGGATAAATCACAATATCCACCTTCTTGCCGAGTTGCTTCAGAGATTGCTCAAATTTCTTCACATCCGCCGGCGTGATTCCGCGATCCTTACCACCAAAAATTCCCAGAATGGAAGCGTTAATTTTTTTCAGCGAATCAGTGTCAGTCGCCAGATGGCCATAATTAATCACATCCGCCCGGAGAGTAGGTTCCTGAAGCGCCATATCCAGCGAATAGCCGCCGCCCATGCACCAGCCAATAGACGCGATGCGATCTTTCTTCACCGTGGATTGCGACTGCAAAAATTCGAAAGCCGCATGCAAGTCGCGCTTGGCGCGGTCTTCCGGCAGCCCGCGCATCAGTTCGTGAGCCTCATCCGGCGTGGTCGCAACTTTGCCGCGATACAGATCGATGGCAAGCGCAACATAACCCAGATCGGACAACTTCGAAGCCTGCTCCTTGACCCAGTCATTAAGCCCCCACCATTCGTGAATGACCACAATCCCCGGGAATGGACCCTTCCCCTCAGGCGTATAAAGCAACCCCTGCACGGTTTCATCTCCGCTTTTGTAAGAGATGTTCTTAGGCGTAGCAGCAAAAGCTGAAAGAGCAAAAAGCAAAGTAAGAACCAGGCAAAATAATTTCATGGGTTTCTCCGTAGCGTCGGCGTCAAGCCCTCGCTGCAATCCTAATTCAGTAACTGGAGGGACGGGCGTCCTCGCCCGGCCTCCATTCCCGCTTCTACAACTGCAATTCCATATACATCGCTCCCGCAATCGGATTCGGACGATAAGCTGCAGTCTCTCGAAAACCCAATCTGCGATACATCTCCACCGCGTCTTTCATAATCGGCTCAATAGTATCGAGGCGCATCCGTTGATAGCCAATGGTTCGAGCTTCCGCAATGATCGCTCCCGCTAGCACCCGTCCCAAACCTCTCCCGCGAAATGCGGGACGCAAGTACAGCCGTTTCATCTCACAGATATCCCATTCCCATTTATGTAGCGCCACGCATCCCGCCAACTGTCCCGCACATTCAGCCAGCAATAAGCGGCCGTCGGGCGGTGCATAGCTCCCGGGAAGATCAACCAGTTCCTGCTCGAAATTCTGAAAGCAAAGATTCATGCCAAGCGATTGCGCATACTCCAGAAAAAGCTCCCGCGCCTGCGCCACCTGCGCCACAGACTCCGCCTGCGCCAAGGTGATCGCCGAGTTTGCCCGCGCTACCCCATAAGCATTCCACCGTTGATACTCAGAACATGCCCCGTAATATAAGACGCTTCATCCGAAGCGAGGAAAGCAACTGCGTTGGCCACATCCTCCGGCGTTCCCACTCGTCCGAGAGGAATAGCTTTCAATGCGTTCTGTTTGAACTCCTCCGAGAAGCCCGAGGTCATCGCAGTTTCGATGAACCCAGGCGCAACCGCGTTGCAGGTAATACTGCGCGACCCAACCTCACGCGCAATCGCCATGGTCAATCCAATCAATCCCGCTTTCGACGCGGCATAGTTAGCTTGCCCCGCTTGCCCCATTTGTCCGAAGACAGAAGTTACATTTATGATCCGACCCCACCGCTGCTTGAGCATGGAACCAATCGCCTGCTGAGTGCAAAGATAAGCCGAGGTCAAATTGGTATTAAGAACCGAATCCCAATCCGCGCGCTTCATGCGCATAAGCAGTTGGTCGCGAGTGATTCCCGCATTGTTGACGAGAATATCGAGCTTGCCCAACTGCGAAATCGCGCTCTTAAAAGTAGTTTTGATCTGTTCCTCATCGGCAACATCGAGAGGAAACGCAAAAGCTTTTCCTCCGCTGCCGCCAATTTCCTTCACCAGTTGAGCCAGCTTTTCCTGGCCCCTCGCTGCGACAGCCACAGTCGCGCCTGAGGCCGCCAGCTTAAGAGCGCACGCGCGGCCAATGCCCTGTGACGCGCCCGTCACCAGCGCAACCCGTCCTGACAAGGTCATGAATTTCTCCCTAGGATGAATCGGAATTATAGCCTTACCCGGGCCATTGCGGGACGCGGTTAGCCGTACTCCGCATCTTTAAATTGCACATCTTCAAATCCGACAGTAAGATTCAAGTCTCAGCCAAATGACATCTCCGACAAGAATGCCAGAAGTTAACAACGCGCCGTCGCCCCCCGAAAAGAACCCGTCTTCCGACGCGCCTGCCGTCGAAGTTTACGCCGTGTACGGCGTAGAACCAGAAATTCAGGCTTATGCCATGGCGAAGTACTCCCGCTCTGCGCTGTCAATGAAGGAATCGCTCAAAGAGATCAGCCAACAGAAGGCCGAAAAATTTCTCAACACATTTTATTTCCAGTACGGTCACAGATCGATTGCCGATCTGGCCCATGTAGCTTTGGCCATCGAACGGCTTTCCATTCTCGCCGCGATTGCTGTCGCCGACGAACAACGCTGGGACGGCCAGGAACGCTCCACCCGCTATCAGGATTTCAAAAAGGGCGGCTACTTTACGCCTGACTTCGGAGAAGACCACCAGGCGCGGGATTTATATCGCAAAACCATCGAAAATCTGTTCGCCGAATACGAATCGCTCTCCGACCGCACCTTCCATTACTTGCTTGATATCACCCCCAAACCAACAGAGATGAAACAGGAAGCTTACGAGCGCACGCTGAAAGCTCGAGCCTTCGACATCTCACGCTACCTGCTGCCGCTTGCGACCATCACATCGCTGGGACAAATCGTCAACGCGCGCACGCTTGAAACTCAGGTTTCGCGCCTGCTTTCGCACACTCACAAAGAAGTTCGCAATCTGGGAGAGTTGCTGAAGTGCGCCGCGGTCTCTCCCGCCTACAACGCTAGCCACAGCTCGTTACGTGAACTGGTGGATCAGATCCGCTCAGTTTCTCCGGAACTCGGTGAGCGCGCGGAGCTGGAGTTGCTGCGCGAAGTACGCATGGCGCCCACGCTGGTCAAATATGCTGATCCGAACTCCTACGAAATCGAGACTCGCCGCGAACTGCGGCAAGTAGCGACTGAACTGATGGGGAATTTAACCATCGGCCCAGCCCCCATGGTCGACCTGCTCGATGAAGAACCGCTGGAGGTGGAACTCGCCACTACGTTGATTTACGAACACAGCCATTATCCGTACCGGCAAATCCGGCAAGCGATCCAAGCGGCGGGAGACTACATTCGCCGCGAGATCATCGATCTGGGATTACGCCATCGCGGCAAGCACGACGAAATGCTGCGCCCATTCAGTGCCGGTCAACAATTCCGCTTCGACATTCTGATGGATCTCGGCGGCTTCCGCGACATGCACCGGCACCGACGCTGCATTCAGATCGGACAAGAACCAACCATCAGGCACGGCTACGACGTCCCCAGCGAAATAGACGCAGCCGGCGCGAGAAAAAGTTACGACGCAATCATGCAGAGCACAGCCGACGCTATAGGAAAACTCGGCGACCAGTCAGCGCCAGAAGCGAAAGAAAATGCGCAATACGCAATTCCTCTCGCATTCCGGAAGCGAACACTGTTCAAAATGGACTTCGCTGAAGTGGTATATATTTCCGAGCTGAGAACCGGTCCTGCCGGTCACTTCTCGTATCGCAACGTCGCCTATGCGATGTACGAAGCGGTGGCGAAAAACCATCCCGCGCTGGCAAAATATCTACGAGTGACCGACGTGAAAGAGCCAGTCGACTTGCTCAAGAGATAATTACCACCCCATCCGTTTCCGCAACCCTGTGATGTGCGCGATATGATGCTTGCCATGCCATGCGTAGAGCGCAAGACTTTTCTCCAACGATACTTCCCCCAGTTCCGGATGTTTGAAAGTGCGCTTCCAATCCGCCGGCCTCATCGTGCGTAACAGACGAACCCATCGGTCATGTAGCGGATCGAGCAGCGCGAGCGAAACATCCAGCGGAGTCGAGTTAACATCTTCAGTGGCTGCCCATCGGTCTTCCATGTACGGCTTGATTGTCGGTTTGTCTTCTGTAAGCGCCAGCTTGAATCGAATGTAAGCATTCATATGGCTCTCAGGGACGTGGTGCACAACCTGGCGAACCGTCCAGCCGCCGTCGCGGTAAGGCGTTTCGACTTGTTTTCCATCGAGATTCTTAATCGCAGAGCGCAATGCGGCCGGAGTCTGCTCGATGTCATCAATGAATTGGTTTCGCTGAGCTTCGGTAGTCGTGCCCTCGAACTTGAATTTCCCAATGGGATAACGGGGATCGGCCATGTTCACCTCGAAAGAATTGGATACAAGAGTCAGATGAGCGCAGTAAGACGAAAGCTGCAATTTAGAAATTGACTGCCGGGATGCGCCTTTATCAGTGGATCAAGGCAAGGATGCGAACCGGACCGACAGAAGCGTTCTGCTGCATTGATGGGGCGACGACCACCATGCCGCCATCATCCGGCGCACGATCCAGGTTAGCAACGTTTTCCAGTTGATAAACGCTATGGGCGAGCGTGTACTGTCGAACGGGGAAATCTTTCGATGGTCCGTAGTCAACATCCAAAGTATCAATGCCAAGCCCGATCACGTTGCGACCCGCCACCAGAAACTTCGCCGCGTCCGTAGAATATCCAGGAAAGTGCATCGTGCCTCGAGCGTCCGCATTGCGATAGTCCCGAATCGAGTTCCACCGCGAATCCCACCCAGTGCGTGCGATCACAACTGAACCTAGGGGAATCTGGTTGTGCGTGAGTTCCCACTTGGCTATGTCTTCCACTGAAATTTGATAATCAGACTGGCGTGCAGCGTTCGCCCTCATGTCGAGCACTACCAGCGGCGCAATCAGTCGGCCCCCAGGAATCTGCTCGATATTCCAAAGCCCAGGTGCAAAATACGCCGGAGCCTCAATGCGAGTCCCGAAGTGCACAGCCGTCGCCGCGGATTTTTCAGCAGACGCGTGCGTCAAATCCACGACCGCGTGGAATCCCGTCAACGATGACGAAGAAACAGGATGGCGCTGCGCAAACAGAAATAGCGCGAGCGCGAGCACATAACCTGCGATAAGTGTCCGGATCTTCATTAGCTCTGATAAGAAGTTCGATGCGAGTAATGGTTACGAGATGCTGTTTACATTTTCCATCCACGAAGGGAACCCTTCAAGGAACTGGTGGACATGACCTTGTGTAGCCCCGCTATCTGGCGGCTGTCGTTAGGGCGTCCCGCCCACAACTAGCGACGGCAACATGCCGGTGCTACAGAAGTCAGGATCATTCAAACAAACAGTGCGGCAGCACCCGCCGCAATCAAAGTCCCCAGAAAATTAACCGCATCATTGTTCAGCACTTTTCGTTGCTCAAGCAAAGCCCCCAGAAAGCTGTCTGCGATCATGCCAGCCACAGCCCCGACAATCGAAACGCCTACCCACTTAAAAGGGATCAATCCGGTCATAACGGAGACCAAACTGACAAACGCACCCGCTGCAACCCCCGCCACAGTCCCCATCCAACTCACCCCACCGTTCGTGCCCGCAGGCACGACCGCCCAATTGCTGATCAGTCGAGCATCAGCGCTTCGCGCCTGGCCCACTTCGCTTGAAACCGTGTCCGCTGCGGCCTCCGCTAATGCCGCTGAAACCGTAAGAAGGAAGACCGCCTTGCTGTGAGCAATCGCGGACAACCCGGCACAACCCGCAGCCACGGCCAGATTAGCCAGTACCTGCCAAGCAGTTCTGCCGTCGAGGCGCTCAGCAGTTCCTAACTTTTCTTTTCGCCGATAACCAAACCGGGTGCCAAGCCAAGTCAGCGCAAATACCGAAACCAGCACCAGAAACGCCCCCAGTCCGGCCCCCAAATACAACAAGCAACAGATTCCCGCTCCAGCAATCGCGCCCCCGACGGTCACACCTCGCACCCACCGCGCCAAGGCGGCGAATATCACGCTCACAATGACGGCAGGCGCAAGCGGTCGCACCGCTTCCATCCCCGCCAAAGCCTGCATGGTTCGCGCCAGATAAGACATTAGAAATCCCGCACCGCGGGTATCCCTTCAGATACTACAATGTATGGGGTCGCGCGCCGGCTCGCTACCCGGTATCGTGCTTTAACTCTGGATTACCTGCCCGAGCTTTGTGCATCAAAGTCTTGGATGTAGTTTAAACTCACGATCGCAAGCTTGTAGGTTGCGACGCTGATTCATTCGCCAGTACGAGGGGGAACTATGGCTGCTTCAGTTTGGTCGGGATATCTCACCTTCGGTCTGATTTCAATGCCGGTGAAGCTGTTCTCCGGCGCCCGCAGTTCGGCAATCTCCTTCAACATGCTGCACCGCGACGATCTCTCACGTCTGAAGCAGCAATACATCTGTCTGGCCGACGGCAAAGTAGTCGAACGCAGCGATACCGTCAAAGGCTACGAGTATCGCAAGGACGAGTACGTAGTCATCGAGCCTGAAGAAATCAAAAAGATCGAGCCCAAAACCGCCAAGACGATGGAGATTCTCGAGTTCGTCAAAGCCAGCGAAGTCGACCCGGTTTATTTCGAATCCTCTTATTACATGATTCCCGACGAAGCCGGCCGCCGTCCCTACGCGCTGCTCACCAAGGCCATGGAGGAGAGCGAGTACGTTGCCATCGCGAAACTGACTATGCACAACCGCGAGTACACGGTTTTCCTGCGCCCCCACGATGGCGGAATGATGTTGCACACCATGTACTACAAAGAAGAGGTGCGGGAAGTAGAAGGTTTCGGCGCCCCAGACGTTGAACTCAAGGAAGCGGAAGTCAAGGTAGCGAACCAGCTAATCGAAGCGCTCGCAGCCGATTTTGATCCCGAGAAATATCACGACACCTTCCAGGAAAATCTCAAGAAGCTGATTCAAGCCAAACTCGAAGGCGGCACGATCGCAGAAGTAGAAAAACCGAAAAAGCTTGCGCCAGTCGTTGACCTCATGTCCGCCCTGAAGCAAAGCCTGGCTGACATGGAAGGAAAGAAAAAGCCCGCAGCCACCGCCCCCCGCGAAGCTGCCACTGCGAAAAAGAAATCTCGCGCCCGAGGCTGAAACAGGGCGGGTTGCCGCAATTCGCGTTTGTGTTTTTGTAACACTATTTTAATAAAGCAGCCATTCCGCGCGTTCTTTAACGATTCTGCAAATACGGTGTATACGGTATGGAAACGGTCTGGTGCGACTGAAATACTCATGATGGTCGCTACGAATTCTTTATGATTTCAGAGGAGCGAATCCGCGAATTGTGCGCCCGAGCCATAGCAGCGCGTGACACGGACGAAATCGGCCCGATCTTGTGTGAACTCAGAAATGCGCTACATGAGCATGCCGAGCAGCTTAGAACTATGCTTGCCGAATATCCCCTCTCACCATTGCGATATCTGCTCTCGGGAACATGCAACATCTCAGGTACCAACACAAACCAACGCCCGTAACGAATGCCCGACCCCGCACGGCATTTGTGAAGTTAACGGGGTCAACGACTAAGTTCTGAATACGAAAGGTCAGTGTCCGTTCCGAGACATAGGTAACAGAACGTTCCGGAGACATAGGTTACACTTTTCGGCCCGAAGGGGGCGGAGAGGTGATGCCATGGAAGGAGCGTTCTGTGATGGACGAGCGAATGCGGTTTGTGATCCGGTTCA
>DASYOD010000111.1:0-67297 GCA_036008085.1 Terriglobales bacterium | reverse complement strand
AGAGAAGCAATCCAACATTCAATTCGACACGCGAACTTTCACCTTTCAAGTCACGGGAAATTATGCCAATGTCGACGCCGTCCGGGCACTCAAACTCGGCCAGGGACGCTTCTACAATAACCAGGACGAAATGCAACGCGCCCGGGTTGCCGTAATTGGCTCCGAAGCCAAAGAAAAACTTTTCTCTGGATTAAACGCAATCGGGGAGCACATCCGCATTGATGGCCTAAGCTTCGAAGTGGTCGGTGTCGTGAGTGCCAAAATGCAGGAAGCCGACGACGACATCAATCGCACTATCTACGTTCCCTTCACAACGATGAGTGACCTGAAGGACACTCACTATCTCGATTCCATCTGGTTCAATTATGAGACGACGGAGTACGAAAGATTAGAGAAGGCTGCTCGTGACGTGCTTGCAACTGAACACAAATTCGTCGCCACCGATCGTCGCGCAGTGCGCATATTCAATCTTATGGAGCAGGTTCACCAGTTCGAAGTCATCACTATTGGTCTGAAAATCCTGCTGGGATTCATCGGAACGCTGACGCTGGGCATTGGTGGGGTCGGACTGATGAACATCATGCTGGTATCAGTGACGCAGCGCACGCGCGAGATTGGAGTAGAGAAGGCTCTCGGTGCGCGGCGCGGCCATATTCTGGCGCAATTCCTCGCCGAAGCTCTCACTATTACCTTCATCGGCGGAGCGTTGGGGATCATGCTCGCCTACGCGGTCTCGCTCTCCGTTGGGAGACTCACCCTGTACAGTGCGATGGCTAAGAACGCGGAAGCCGGCGACATTCGTCTGGTCATCGCACCCGGCACGTTGCTCGTCGCCATCATTATTCTTACCGCGGTCGGAGTGATCAGCGGAATGATTCCAGCAGTGCGCGCCTCGCGCCTGGATCCGATCGAAGCCCTCCGATACGAGTAAGCTGAAACACGATCAACCTGGCTAGTCCCACTTCGGGGCACTGAGTCGCGATGCGATAGTTCTCTCGATATGGCAGATACCCAGCGGTAGTAATCTGGGAGCGTCTACGATGCACGGCGCGTCCAATTCCACAAAAACGATCGCGACTTTGCTATTGGCTGTGCTGCTGGCCTCCGCATCCGTGTCCACCCGCGCAGTCGCAGGTAAAAGTGCTGACTCCTCTACCCTGCGTTGGGCAGAAGGTGAGCTGGGCTGTACTTTCAGCCGCGATGACGACGGTAAATACCGTTACGGTTTTTGGACCGCTGACTTTGGAATCGTGCTCGCCGTAGACTCACAGGAATTAGAGAAAGTGCGCCGGCGATCCGATTCGATATTCGCCTTGCAATTGACCGTTCACTATCGCGGCACAGATTCGCTCCGCATAACGCCAGGTCAGATCGCGCTGGAATTCGTAAAGCACTACCACGACCTGCACCGCGCGCTCGACCCTGACCGCGTTGCCGCCGAACAGCAAAATAATGTTAACGCGCTGGCCGGGGAGACGGACCGAGAACTTCGCAAACATCCGGAGAAGCAGCCAGAAAAAGAAGCAGCGCTGGCGGCTCATCAGAAAGATGCTGCGGAGATGATCGAATTTCTGAAAACTCGCACCCTGCGGGCGACGACGCTGGACCCAAACCATTCCGAAGCCAGCGGTTGGATCCTTTTCGGCACCAAGAGTAAGTGGATCGATAGCGTGCGCAAGCAGGAGGAATTCTTATTGCGAGTTCCCGTCGGGAACCAGGTGATCGAGTTCCCGTTCTCACTGCCGCCTAGCGAAGGAGATTTAATTCTGCGACGCCGCCCCGGGTAGCTGAAGCAGATTCCGACGAGCGACGACGCTCGCGTCTACACCGAGGAGGCTTGCGTCTACGTCGCGCTCACCCGCAGGACTTGTACAGTGACGTTATCGGGAGCGCCACGATCTTTTGTCATTTGAATTAACGCGCGGCAAGCTTCCGCCGGCTCGTTGCGGGCAATCACGGTGCGTATCTCGTTTTCACTAAGCACGCTCCACAATCCATCGGTGCAGAGGACCAGCACGTCGTCCTTTTGCAACTGAATGGGGTGTGAGGTTTCGGGCCACACTTCCGCGCCAGCCCCCAAAGCCGCGGTGAGGATGTGTCTCTGCGGATGGGTCTCAGCCTCTTCCGCGCTGATCAAGCCATTCTCGACCAGGCGGCCCACGTACGAGTGGTCGTGGGTCACGCGGGAAATGTTAGTTCCTCGTACCAGGTACAAACGGCTATCGCCCACGTGCGCGTAATAGAGAACGTTTCCCTGAACGGCAATCGCCGTAGCTGTTGTCCCCATACCTTGCAATTCCGGATTAGCCGCCGCATATTTCAGGATGCGCTCGTGCGCGATCTGAAATCCCACGGTAAGCAGGGACTGCACATCGTTGTCAGGAGCATTAGCAAAAGTTTCCTGGATGGATTCGACCGCGATGCGACTGGCTTCCTGCCCGCCTTCGTGGCCGCCCATACCGTCCGCCACAATCGCCAGTCTGCCTTTGCGAGCGAATTCCTCATCGCTGCTGGGCTCCCAGTACGCATACTGGTCTTCGTTATTTTCTCGCTGGCAGCCAATGTCACTAAGGCTCGCCAACTCAACTCCGGGCCGTATTCGCACCTACTGCGTCCCTTCCAACGCTGCGTCTGGTGAATGGGGATTATATCGAACCTTGCACGCTAGTTTGTCGAAACCGTGTTTTGTTACGCCATCGGGACAGTCGCTAACCGGGTGACATTTGTCATCGCAATCTGATGATGATCGGCACTGGTGCGTTTTCGTTGGTCACGCGATGATGACTTCGCTGATTGATTTGGATCCGTCACGCGAGGCAATTCTTTATGATGACCGCGGTGCAAGAACAATACCAAACCAGGCAGTCTGAAGTGAAGGATACAGTGATTGCCAGCCTGCATAAAGCCAGCAAGAGCTTCGGCGACGTTCACGCTTTGCGAGAAGTGGATTTCGCAGTCAAAGCAGGGGAACTGGTTGCGCTTCTCGGGCCGAACGGCGCCGGCAAAACCACCGCGGTAAAACTTTTTCTGGGATTGGCAAAACCGACCGCTGGCAGCGTGAACGTATTTGGTGGAAACCCCACAGAACCGGACGTTCGCATGCGCATTGGAGCCATGCTGCAAGTCGCCAAGGTACCGGAGACGCTTCGCGTCAGGGAGCACATTGACCTGTTCTCGTCCTACTATCCACGACCGTTGTCCATGGCTGAAACTCTGGCAATCGCAGGTCTGCAAGAGATCAAGAATCGGGAGTTCGGAGAGCTCTCGGGCGGGCAGAAACAACGTGTACTGTTTGCCCTCGCTCTCTGCGGTGATCCCGACATTTTGTTTCTTGATGAACCCACGGTCGGGCTCGACGTGGAATCCCGGCGATTGCTATGGGAAGAAATTCGCAAGCTGATCGCGCACGGCAAGACTGTTCTACTTACCACCCATTACCTCGAAGAAGCCGATGCTCTCGCCGACCGGGTCGTCGTCATCAATCGTGGGAAGATCATTGCGTCAGGAACTCCGGCCGAGATCAAAGCCGGCACTACGGGGTGTCGGATCCGATGCGTCAGCTCGCTGAATATTGAAACCGTTCGTGCTCTGCCTGGTGTGATCGAAGTCCGCAAGGATCGCGATCGGTTGGAAATCCACGCGGTCGAGGCCGAATCGATTTTGCGTGAGTTGTTTGTGCTCGACCCGAGACTTTCAGGATTGGACGTCACCAGCGCTGGGTTGGAAGAAGCGTTTCTCGCGCTAACTCAAGATCGCAACAACGCAGCACATATCTAAAGTGAGGTGATTTATGGCAACGGCTTCGACTACATTCGCACCAATCAATTTAGAGCGCCAATTGGGCAGAACTCTTGCGATTTATTTTAAAGAAGCGAAATACGAATTTCTCACCAGGCTGCGTCTGCGCGCTTATTCGCTTTCTACCATTTCCTTCCCGTTGATGTTCTATGTGCTGTTCGGCCTGGTCTTGAATTCGAAGGATGCCCCTGTAGGCGGAATTGGGATTGCAACTTACCTGATCCCCACCTACGCAACGTTCGGAGTCATGGGCGCATCGCTGTTTGGCACGGCCTCTGGATTAGCCGCGGAGCGCGGATTGGGATGGTTGCAGGTGAAACGCGCCAGTCCCATGCCGCCGTTCGCTTATTTCACGGCAAAAGTCGCGCTGGGGATGATTTTCAGCGCCATCGTGGTGCTGCTCCTCCTGTTGCTCGGAATCACCTTTGGCGGAGTGCACATGCATGTGCTGGACGCAGCAAAGCTGGTCGCAATTCTCGTAGCTGGTTCGTTGCCCTTCTGCGCGATGGGCTTGGCAATGGGATATTTTGTCGGTCCAAACTCATCGGTCGCGATCATTAATCTAATTTATCTGCCGCTATCATTTTGTTCCGGGCTCTGGGTTCCAATCATGTTTTTGCCAAGGATGTTGCAGCATATCGCTCATTTTCTGCCGCCCTATCATCTGGCACAACTCGCGCTCGGAGTGGTGGGAGCGGACCAACATGAATCGAATTGGACGCACTGGCAAGCGCTCATTGGCTTCTTCCTGATCTGCCTGGGCGTGGCCCGGCTTGGATTTCAACGCGACGAAGGCAAGATGTACGGCTAACGCGCCGCAACACCGATGCTGACGAGCATCCTCGAAAAGCTGTAGCCTAGAGCTGCATAAATGAGGCTTCTACCCAAGAATCGCGATCACGGCTGGGCTCCGTATACCTGGCTTTTTTATTTCTGTTTTTTTCTTCTCAATCCGATTCTGAATCACGCCGGGTGGAAGCAGTGGGTTGCGACCGGGTTGGGGACGATTGCCTTCCTGGTTGTTTATTTTAGTTTTTTCTGGATCAAGTGCCCGTGGAATCTGCTAAACATCGCAGCCTTCACCTTACTGGGCGCCGGTTTTGCGCCTTTCAACGAGGGAGCTTGCACGTTTTTTGTTTTCGCCGCAGCCTTCAGTCCCTACGCGGTCGAAACCGAATCGTCCGCACTTAAGTTGCTCGCCGTCGTTTTGGCGGTGGCTACCGGCGAATGGTGGCTGCTGCATCTGTCTGGATGGTTCTTGTTCTATGGCGGCGGCCTCGCGATGGTAGTTGGTGTCGGGAATATTTTTTTCGCTCAGCGAGAACGTGCAAATAACCGGCTGCAGAAAGCTCAAGACGAAATTGAGCATCTGGCGAAAGTGGCGGAACGCGAACGCATCGCGCGTGACCTTCACGATGTGCTCGGCCACACTCTTTCAGTGATCATTTTGAAGTCGGAACTGGCGGGCAAACTAGTAGACCACGATCCGGCACGCGCGAAGGCAGAAATCGCTGACGTGGAACAGACTTCGCGCGACGCTTTGGCGGAGGTTCGCAGCACTATCCGCGGATATCGCGACCACAGTCTCGATGCCGAACTTAAGCAGGCGAAGGCGACCCTGGAAACTGCAGGAGTAACCGTGAAGTCTGAGTCGCAACAAGTTCGCCTCTCGCCGGCTCAGGAGAGCGTGGTTGCGCTCGTGGTGCGAGAGGCTGTGACCAATGTAGTGCGCCATGCGCGGGCCCGCAATTGCCAGTTGCGGCTGATGCCGGTAAACGGAAATTGCCGGCTCGAAATTCAGGATGACGGACGCGGCGGCGGCGGAGAAGGCAACGGCCTGCGCGGCATGCGAGAACGCATTGAGGCACTGGGCGGCACTTTCGACCGCGACAATACCATCGGAACCAAGCTCAGCATTCAATTTCCTCTCACCAAAGAAAGCAGTTGATCATTGATCCCGGTTGCTAAAAACGCGCGCAAGTCGATTCGCGTGGTAATCGCAGAAGATCAGGGCATGGTCTTGGGCGCGCTGGCTGCGCTTCTCGAGATCGAAGGCGACATTTCCGTCGTGGCGCGCTCGCGCAACGGCAAAGAAGCCTTGGACGCGGTCCTGGAGCATAAGCCGGATGTCTTCATCACCGACATTGAAATGCCGGAGATGACGGGGCTCGACGTTGCCGCTGAACTGAAACGGCGCCGCGCCGGAACCCGCGTGATTATTCTGACCACCTTCGCCCGCGCCGGTTATCTGCGGCGGGCGCTGGAAGCAGGAGCTTCTGGATACTTGCTGAAAGATATGCGTTCCGAAGAACTCGCAGAGGCTGTGCGGCGAGTGCAACAGGGCTTGCGCGTGATCGATCCGGAACTAGCCACTGAAGCTTGGGCGGAACCGGATCCGTTGACCGATCGCGAGCGGCAAGTGCTTCGGTTGGCTGGCGACGGTGTGAGCAGCGGTGACATTGCGGCGGAGCTCAGCCTCTCCGAGGGGACGGTACGAAATTATCTCTCCGAAGCTATCAGCAAGCTGGGCGCGAACAATCGAGTTGAAGCGGCGAGAATCGCGCGAACCAAAGGCTGGCTGTAAACGCTACATATATCGCGTAGGAACGCGGAAGCCTGCCTCCTACAGCATTCCGCCAGTTTTTACTGTGAGAATGTTCAATGCGCTTTCCAATTTAGCGATAGCTTCAGCTAACTCGGGATGTTCTCCGATTCGCTTGCGCAAAGCGTTTAGCCGTTCATGAGCGCCCGAGACGTGCTCGACCACAGGTGCATGCTCGGCATTCGGCTTCGGTTCGGGTGTGTTTTGTGATGGCATTGGGAATCACCTCTGGGTTACTTTGTCAGCTAGGTCGATTTTTCCTTAAGTCGAGACTAGTGTGGCCGCTTGGTCTCGTCAACCCAAACAGCGATCAAGTTCAGAACTTTCCGAAGGATTTCTGTTGAGGAACGCTTTGGATGACGCTATATAAAATTATTTCGCAATGAAAAGATTTGTGCTGACTGGAGCCCCGGGTTCGGGAAAAACCAGCATAATCCGCCAGTTGGAGTTGGACGGTTTCAGTGTCGTAGAAGAGGCTGCGACTGACGTGATTGCGCTGCGACAGGCGCAAGGCATCGCAGAACCTTGGACACAGGCTTCATTCATCAATGCGGTCGCGGATCTGCAAAGAGCACGGCAAATGCACGCTTCCTCCGAGCAGACTGAGGTACAGTTTCACGATCGCTCCGCCATCTGCACAGCTGCTCTGGCGGAATACCTTGGATACCCGGTATCCGACACGCTCGCTCGCGAACTCGAACGCATCAAGAACCAGGCGATCTTTCAAAAGCGTGTCTTCTTAATACGGAATCTCGGTTTCATCACTCACACCGAAGCCCGCCGGATCAGTTTCGAGGAAACTCTCCGTTTTGAGCGAATCCATCAAGAGACTTATCGCAACTTCGGCTTTGAAATCGTCTCCATCGGACCTGGAAGCTTGTTAGAACGCATAGCAGCAATCAAGGGCGCACTCGCTTTGTAGAAACTACGTGGCCTCGCTCGTCATAATAAACAGTGGCTTCATTTCAAAGCTGCTGAAATGCGGGCGCAGCCGCTCGGTGTTGTAATGTTCCTTCAGGTTCACGACTTTCTTTGACGCAATCACGGCATCGACTGGCATGTTGTCGTACCGTCCGTTCTTCAGTACCACGAGGCGGCCATGAATCTTGTGCAGGAGCAGATCCAGCGCGAGATTGCCGTACGCCATGGGAACGATCGAGTCGATAGCATCGGGATCGCCGCACCGAACCAGGTATCCCAGCTTCTGATTGATGACTTCGATGGCTTTTCCGTTGTTGTATTTGGGCGAGAGCTCTTTCAGTTTCTCCGACACCAGGTCGCCAATGCCGCCTAGTTTTTTATGGCCGAAAGCGTCAGTTGTATGGTCCTCGAAAATCATATCTCCGCCTTCGAACATAGCTCCTTCGGAAACCAGAACTACCGAATAGTGGCTCGGGTTTTTGCGGCGGTCGGCGACCAGCAACTCGGTCAACTGCTCGATGTTAAATCGATGCTCCGGAATGACACAACGATTAGCGGCTCCCGCCATGGTTGGCAGCATGGCGGTAAAGCCCGCGTAGCGGCCGAAAACTTCGAGAACCAAAAATCGTTCATGCGAACCGGCCGACGTTCGCAGATCGTTTGTCATCTGGATGGTGCGAGTGACCGCAGTGCTGAAACCGACACAGTAGTCGGTTCCGGGCACATCGTTGTCCATGGTCTTGGGAATGGCGACTACCTTCACCCCCTCCTGATATAAGCGGACGCCGTAGCTCAAAGTGTCATCGCCGCCAATAGGGATGAGGAAGTCAATCCCCAGCCAGTCAAGGTTCTTGAGCACCTCCGGCGTCAGATCGTTGAGCTCGGCGTTGTATGTTTCCTGCAGGTGCGGTGGGATGCTGGCTTTCTTCACTTTCGCGGGATTGGTGCGCGAACTATGCAGGAACGTGCCACCGGTCCGGCCAGCGCGGTTAACGATCTCTTCGGTGAGGGTTTGAAAATTGTCGCTGTTGTCGTAGTCTTTTTCGCGAACGATGTCGACTAATCCACCCCATCCACGGCGCAGGCCGATAACTTTGCAGCCCTCGCGTATCGCCCTGAAAGTCACAGCGCGAATAGCCGGATTCAAACCGGGCACATCGCCGCCACCCGTCAGAATTCCGATTACCCCCTTTTTCGTGTTCACATTCGCCATTCGGTTCGTCCTTCAAAAAAGCTTGGACTCGCATTCTTTTCGAGAGCCCTACCAAATACAACAGGCTCAACTTTTTATGCGGATCATGCGGATCGAAAATTTGCTTTTGTCCATCTTACTAAAACCTTAGTGTTCTGAATCTAACAATTGCTTTGCCGCTTGATCACCGATAGGATTAGAAAACTCACCGGCAGCGTCTCCTCTTGGTGGACGTATAATTCTGCATCGGATTTCTGACTCGAATCGGCATGAGAGCGGAGCAAATGCCCCCGGAGCGACAATTGGTAACGCAACTTCTTCAACAATGGGGAAGCGGCAACAAGGCAGCGCTTGACGAATTGATGCCGATTGTCTACGAGCAGCTTCGTAAATTGGCGTCGAAATGCCTGCGCGCTGAAAGACCCGACCACACGTTGCGAGCGACGGCCCTGGTGAATGAGGCCTATTTGCGACTGGTGGATGCCGACGTGGCCTGGGAGGACAGGGTTCACTTCTTTGCGGTTTCGGCGCGACTTCTGCGGCGCATCCTCATCGATCACGCGAAGGCCCTCAAACGCGACAAGCGTGGAGGTGGCGCTGAAAAAGTCGAGTTAGATGAGGCTGTGCTGGTTGGACCGCAAGCCACCGGCGGCATTCTGGAGTTGGACGAGGCATTGCAGCGGCTGTCTGCGCACGATCAACGCAAGGGTGCCCTGGTCGAGTTACTTTTCTTTGGCGGGCTAACCTACGATGAAGCCGCAGCCGCCCTGGAGATTTCTCCTGCAACTGTGCATCGCGAACTGACAATGGCCAAAGCCTGGCTGTATCGTGAACTCTCACACGGCCTGTCGTAGGAATAACCACTCATGGCTTTGTCTTCCAGTTCTGAGCACTGGCGAAGGCTCGAGGGCCTGTTTTATCAGGCGCTCGACTTGGAGCCCGAGGCGCGTGCGGCGTTTCTCGATCAAAGCTGCGGCACCGATACCGAGCTGCGAAAAGAAGTAGAAGGCTTATTGAAGTCGGCCGAACAAACCATGGATTTTCTGCAAAAGCCTGTGCTCGACGCGGCGCAGGAAATCATGAATCAAGGGCGCCACGACCCCATCGGGCCCGGAACAGAGTTGGCCCACTACAAAATAATCTCCATGCTTGGTGCCGGGGGAATGGGTGAAGTTTACCTGGCCGAAGATCTGCGACTCAAACGCAAGGTTGCCATCAAACTGCTCACTCCAGCACTCACTCGAGATGAGCGTGGGCTGCGGCGTTTTGAGCATGAGGCGCACGCAGCTTCGGCGCTGAATCATCCCAACATTCTCACTATTTATGAATTCGGATATGCCGATGGGCTGCATTTTATCGCCTCTGAATTCATCGACGGGATGACGCTTCGCCACCATCTCGCGGCTTGCAGGATGGAGTTGAGCGCGGCCATAGACATCGCCATCCAGATCGCGAGCGCTCTGGCTGCGGCGCACACCAGCGGAATTGTTCATCGCGACATCAAGCCCGACAATGTAATCGTGCGAAACGATGGCATCGTCAAAGTGCTGGATTTCGGGATCGCCAAACTGAACGAGAAACAGATTGGAGAAACCATTCGTCGCACAGCTTCAGCTATCGCATCTTCGACCAGCGAACCGGGGATGGTGATTGGCACCGCGAAATACATGTCCCCGGAGCAGGCGCGAGGGCTGCAAGTTGACGCGCGCAGTGACATCTTCAGCTTGGGTGCCGTAATTTATGAGATGGTTACAGGAAGAGAAGCATTTTCCGGTGAAACAGCCAGCGACGTTATCGCCGAAATCCTGAAGACGGAGCCTCCGGCGCCGGTGGACTTTGCTCCCGACGTTCCCCACGAAGTGGAGCGAATGATCAGTAAAGCGATCCGCAAAGATCGGGAGAACCGTTATCAAACCGCTAAAGATTTGCTGATTGATCTGCAAGACTTCAAGAAGGAGATGGAATTTCAAGCCAAACTGCAACTATCGGCTCGACCTGGTCGCGGAAGCGGTAGCAAGGATCAAAAGCCAGTGGCAACTGCTGGCATCGGAACCGCAAGAAGAGGACTGGGCGGGCACCCGCTATTCCAGGTTGATGACAAGCCTCTCGCTACGAATTTCCTGTATTCACGAAAAACCTGGGTGGGGCTCGCGATATTATTGTTCACCGCGCTGCTTGTTGGCTACGCCGCTTTACGAAAGTCACATTCTGTCCCAACAGCTCAGCAACCACGCAGCCTGGCAATTCTTCCCTTCCGAAACCTTAAGCAGGATCCCGAAACCGACTTTCTGGGATTTTCACTTGCTGATGCCGTCATCACCAAGGTTGGCTACATTAGCGCCTTAACTGTTCGGCCGTCGTCCTCTGTGGACAAGTATCGCAACCAGATTATCGACCCCAAGAAGGTCGCAACCGACTTGAACGTCGACACCCTGCTGACTGGCAGCTTCATTAAAGACGGTGATGACCTCAGAATTACCACTCAACTGGTCGACGTGAAGCCGGACAAAATTCTTTGGCAAGATTCCATCGATCTGAAATACGACAAATTGCTGACCGTACAAGACCGCGTCGCACAACAAATTATCCGAGGATTGGAATTAAACCTCTCGCCCGCGGAAGCGGCGAATCTGAAGCCCGACAAGCCGATTAATTCTTTGGCGTACGAATATTATTTGCGAGGGGTAGATCTTTATTCTCTGAATGAGTTCGCTCCCGCCATTGAATTGCTGCAAAAATCTGTCGCGCTCGAGCCCAACTACGCGCCGACTTGGGCGCATCTGGGCAGGGCCTATACCACCAACGCGTCACTACGCTTCGGGGGTCGTGAAGACTACAACAAGGCGCAGGTGGCTTACGAGAAAGCGATTGCGCTGAACCCCGCGCTGGTCGAGCCGCGTATCTATATGGCCAACCTGCTTACCGATACCGGACGCGTCGAACAATCGGTCCCCCTGCTGAGATCGGCCCTGCAGACAAGCCCCAACAACGCGGAGGCGCACTGGGAATTGGGATACGCCTACCGTTTCGGCGGGATGCTCCGCGAGTCGGTCGCTGAGTGTGAGAAGGCACGGCAAAATAACCCGCAGGTCAAGATCAACAGCTCGGCGCTGAACAGTTATCTATACCTCGGCGAATACGACAAGTTCATGCAGAGTTTGCCAGTCAATGATTCCACTTACATTCTCTTCTATCACGGCTTTGGAGCCTACTATCTGGGAAACTACGAGCAAGCATCCAAAGATTTCGATCGCGCTTACGAAATGGAACCCGCTTTGCTTCCTGCTGATGTTGGGAAAGCGCTCAGTTACTCAATGAAACATGAAAATCAGATGGGCCTGAAACTTCTGCATGAAACCGAAAACCGAATTGAACGGCAGGGAGTGACAGACGCCGAGGGCATTTACAAAGTCGCGCAAGCGTACGCAGTGTTAGGGGACAAGCCTTCCGCGCTGCACATGCTGGAACACAGCATCGGGGGCGGATTCTTTTGTTATCCCTACTTCGTACGCGACCCCCTGTTACAAAATCTTCGCAATGAAGCTGAATTCCAAGCTCTGATGGATCAAGCACGGCACAGACACGACCAATTCAAAGTGAGCTTTTTCTGAAAGTTAGCTAAGAAGCTGTCGCTTACGGCTCGTCTGAAGGGAAGCCCTGATACGAATTACCAACCCAACATGGCTCAAAGCCGTCCGGTTGGTCGCCACGGGTGTATTCTTGGCAACCAGCGGCGGACATTGCTGCAATATTCCTTATAGTCCTCGCCGAATAACTTGCGCAGCGTCGGTTCTTCGTACAACATCACAAATAAAGCCACGCCTATCACCACCGCGCAAGCGACAGTGATCGCTGTATCGTTCGCATGACCGAAAACTATCCACAGTCCTATCCAGCCGGTAAAGAAACCTAAGTACATCGGATTCCGCACGTATCGATAGAAGCCGACTACGACCAGCTTCGTAGGCGGAGCAACAGGTGCGGGCGTGCCGTGTCCACTGCGGCCGAAATCCCATACGCAGCGTAGTGCCACCGCGAAGCCGATCACGGATGGAATAGCTGCGATCCATCGCCATCGCGCAACTCCTGCGGTCTCGATTCGAAATCCTAACCAGGAGGGCAGCAGCCAGAACCATAGGGCAAAGAAAGCAGTGCCCACTATCAAAGAAGCAATGGTGGTCGGCCAAGCTTCGTGATCGGAACTTGCCGGCGTTCCACTCGCGGCGGTTGTCATAAGCGTCTCCACCGACAAGCGAAGTATGAGGCAGGAGCTAATTACTGGCAAGACGAAATCGGCACGTGGCCGTACGACAGCGGCGACCGCCTTCGTAAGCGAAATAGCCCCGCGACTGCGTCAAAGTCGGGTCACGGAGTCAATCTAAAAATCACGCCCGCGATCCGAAGGTGGTTTTGCTCCTCGTTGGGGCCTTGGGATTTGGCGGTTTTGCTCCTTCTAGATTTTTGCCAACCCTCGAATCCACCGTCGCATCCAAGGCAGCTAACGGCTGAGTTAATTGAAAATGGGTGACGAAATGCCCCAAACTTCCACAGGAACCATTCCGCTCCGTAAGTTCGGACGTTCTGACGCCAAGATTTCCGCACTTGGTTTCGGAGGCCATCACTTAGGCGATGCCCCTGATGAGAAAACTGCCGTCGAAATTATTCACCAGGCGGTCGACGGCGGCATCACTTTCTACGACAACTGCTGGGAATATCGCCGTGGCAAAACAGAAGTGTGGATGGGCGCTGGCTTAAAAGGCCGGCGCGACAAGGTTTTTCTGATGACGAAGACTTGCCCTCACGGCCGCGATGGCAGCCTGGCGCTGCAAATGTTGGAAGAGTCGTTGCGCCGTTTGCAGACCGACCATCTTGATCTGTGGCAAGTTCACGGCATGGCCTTCGACAACGATGCTGAACTTTTCATTCGCCCGGGAGGCGCTGCCGAAGCGCTGGAAAAGGCCAAAAAAGATGGCAAGGTTCGCTTTGTCGGATTTACCGGCCACCAGAATCCGAAGGTTCACCTTGCCATGCTTAACACCGGCTTCCCTTTTGACTCGGTGCAAATGCCGCTCAATGCTTTCGACGCGAATTTCCGCAGCTTCGAGCAGCAGGTGCTGCCGGAGTTAAACAAGCGCGGAATTGCAGCGCTGGGAATGAAACCGCTGAGTGGGCATGGTGATGCCATTAAACACGGCGTGATTACGGTCGAAGAATCGTTGCGTTATGCAATGAGCCTGCCGGTTGCCACCACTATCACCGGGATCGATAGCCTCGAAGTCCTGCATCAGAATCTGGAAATCGCCCAGAATTTCACACCATTCTCAGAGGCCGAAATGAGTGCGCTCCGCGAGCGATGCAAACCAGACGCGGCCGATGGCAGATACGAGCTTTACAAGTTATCGCTGAAATTTGACAACCCCGAATCTCGCCTCGCGCACGGCTTCCCGCTCGACACCCAGCAATCCGAGGTAAAAGACATGCTGGGAGCACAGATGAATACCGGCCATCCGTTTCCAGAAAAACAATTTTAGGAGCGAAGTGATGGGTTGCGATCGGCGAAATTTTATGAAAGGTGTCGCCATCCTCGGAGCGACGCCGCTTATCTCGGGAGGGAGCATGGCACAACAACAGTCGGGCCAATCGCCGCAAATTCCGTCAGGTGAAGTTCCCAAAAAACCGCTGGGGCGCACGGGAGTACAGGTTTCAGCCATGGGATTGGGCGGGTACCATCTTGGCTCCGCAGAAACTGATCAGACCGCGAATGAAATTGTCGCCAAAGCGCTCGATCACGGCGTCACATTTTTCGACAATGCATGGGAATACCATGACGGCCTGAGTGAAGAACGGCTGGGCAAAGCGCTTAAGGGAAAACGTCAGCAAGCTTTTGTGATGACAAAGGTCTGCACCCACGGTCGGGATAAAAAGGTCGCCATGCGAATGCTCGAGGAATCCCTTCGCCGCCTTCAAACTGATCACCTTGATCTTTGGCAGATTCACGAAGTGGTCTACGACAATGATCCTGACCTGATCTTTGCCCCGAACGGCGCGGCGGAAGCGCTGATGGATGCAAAGCAGCAAGGCAAAGTTCGCTTTATCGGATATACCGGACACAAGGATCCCGAGATCCATCTGAAAATGCTGTCGCATAACTTTCCCTTCGATACTGTTCAAATGCCGCTGAACTGCTGTGACGCCACGTTCCGCAGCTTCGAAACTCACGTACTACCCGAGGCGAACCGTCGCGGTATCGCGGCACTCGGCATGAAGAGTCTGGGAGGTAGTGGTGAACTGGTGAAGCATGGCGCGGTGACGCCCGAGCAGGGCCTGCGATATGCCATGAGCTTGCCGGTAGCCACCACCATCAGCGGTGTCGACAGCATGGAGGTTCTCAATCAAAATCTCGGGGTCGCGGTAAATTTCAAGCCCTTGGAAGAAGCGGAAATGCAGGCGTTGCGCGACCAGTGTCGTTTTCTCGCTTCTGACGGTCGCCTGGAGTTGTTCAAGATGACGACCAAATATGATGGCAAGGTCGGTCGCGAACAACATCACTTTCCTACGGTTCAAGAGCTGCCTCTTTAACCCACGATCCCGCGCAAATGCCCACAAACCGTGGCAATCTTCAATCGTCCTCTGCTGGCTGTCTTTCCGGTTAATAGGGAATGTTCTGTATCGAAAAGCCTTTTTAGCGCCCATAAAATCTGTGGAGTCTTGGGTGCAGTTTCCCGGGGCGAAGCAATCAGGCGTAGTGCTTCGATCAGGCCGCATGGTGGCAATTGTTCGCCACCAGCGACATAAAAAGGAGAACAATCTTGACTCGACGACTATCAAGAACAGCAGTTGCATTCCTAGTGGCGGGAGCACTTTGGTTTTTTGCAGCCACACCGCAGGCGCGGGCCGACGACGACAGAGCGAGGTGCCAGCACGCAGTTGAAAAAGCGGAAGCGAGACTCGACAGAGCAATCCAAAAGGACGGCGAGCACAGCCACGACGCCGAGGAGCGGCGACGGGATCTAAATGCGGAACGGCAGCATTGCTGGGATAAATATCACCAGTGGTGGAATGGCCGAGACCACCGATGGGAAACCGAACAGAACTGGGACCAGGATCATCACGATCACGATCACGATCACGACAACTACCAACACTGATCGCCTTCCAGAGGCCGACGGACCCACAGAATACAAGTCTGACCGGCCTCTGTACTTTTCTCTTCCAAAAGCTAAGCCTGCAATGGGCTGCTTCGGTGCACTTATGCCGCCGGTCGATTTACCTATTGCTGTTTGTCGTGGATGGGCTCAGTGCGCGGTTGTCGTTCGGGCCCGTGGTGCAAAACGAGAAAAGCCATTGTGCCGACGATTATTGCTATGAAGATATAAATCAAAGCTGGGCTGCAACGTTTCCCGGCAAGCATGAAACGGTTGGATGCGGCTTCCCGGCCGCGGTTTGTCAGGAGGACGATTCATGTATTGGGCAAGCAGTGGCCAAGAACGAATTTCTACCGCATTGTCCTACAAAACCTAGGGCGTCCACCGGATTCTCACCCCTGAACTGAGAACCTAAACTCCATGGAGAACGCGAATTGGCGTTACTTTCTTTTGGAGGCTGGAGGCCCCATGAAGACAAAGATTTCGGTAGTGGCAGTTTTGTTGCTTTTGACATGCTGGGTAGTCGCTGAAACGGGGCAGTCGGGCTCCGCAGGATCCGCTGGCTCAGCGGGATCAACCGGCTCCAGCGCCGGTTCCTCAACTGGATCGAACGCCGGACAGTCCGGCGCAGGCGCGCAAAGCGGGCAGACCCCGGGAACTATGTCGAACCCCGGACAGACCGGTTCTAATCCCGGCACCGCAACACCGAACTCAGGAAGCACGGCTTCCCCGACGCCCGGAACAGCTTCGCCGACGCCGGGTACGGCTTCACCGACACCGGGTACAGCTTCACCGACACCTGACACGACTTCTCCAAACTCGGCAACTGCTCCAAACTCGGCAAACCCGTCGCCAACCCCCGGAACGACCACGAATCCTGGTAGCAGCACGAATCCCGGCACATCTCCGGAGCAGGGTACTCCGCAAGGTCAAAGTCCCAACTCGACGACTCCTGGAAGCACGACTCCACCAAGCAGTACGCCGCCGCAGAACTAACTTTGCATAGAATTATGGCCACCAAGGTTTTCCTTGGTGGCCTTTTGTTTTCTACAGTAATTTATGGATGCCGCATATAAGAATACCTTACGGGCTCATCCCTAGGGTGAACAGCAAGCATCTCATTGTCGCGCAAGTTGCCGAGGTGAGTTTTTGCCTCGGCCTTGCGCGCCAGACTCCATCCTTGGAGAAAGTAACCCCGTAGCACCCGTCCGTGCCTCCTGGTGCAGTAAATGATGTACTCTTTCAGCTCACATCGTACTGTGATCCCGATCACTGCAGCCTGTTCGGAGCAGCAATAGAATCACACATCTCTTCTCGCAGGAGAACGCCATGAGCAGCCCTGCTACCGTAACCGAAGGCATTTCGAATCTGTTAACCATTGATGAGGAATATCCGTCGCCGCAGATCGTGGCGCAAAATTGCCGTCAGCAGAATTTCGCCGAAGCGTACCAGCGCTCAGTTAAGGATCCGGGGGGGTTCTGGGGCGAGTACGCCAAACGCTTCGTTTGGACTCGGCCTTGGACCAAGGTTCTCGAATGGGATGGCGTCCACCATCAATGGTTTGTTGGTGGCAAGACCAATATTACTTTGAACGCTCTTGATCGCCATGCGCACTCTGAGCGGCGCAACCGAGCGGCCTTCATCTGGCTGGGAGAGGATGGGACAGAGAGGATTGTCACCTACGGCCAGCTTCATCGCATGGTATGCCGCTTCGCCAACGGTCTGAAATCGCTTGGGGTGAAAAAAGGCGACCGCGTCGTCATTTATATGCCGCTCACTATCGAGGGTGCTGTGGCCATGCTGGCCTGCGCTCGCGTCGGCGCTATCCACTCCGTCGTATACGCTGGACTGGGGCACACGGCGCTGCGCGACCGGATTGTTGACGCGCAAGCCAAGGTGATCATTGTTGGCGACGTCGGCTTCCGCCGTGGCAAGACTGTGGAGTTGAAAGCGATCGTCGACGAGGCCATCGACACACTTGAGTTCGTAGAAAAAGTTGTGGTGTACGCGCGGCGCCCGACAGAGCTAACGAGTAAACGCGAAATCGATTTCAACGATTTGTTGAAGTTCCCCGCCGAATGCCCGGCGGAAGAAATGGACGCTGAAGATCCACTTTTCCTGCTTTACACCTCAGGATCGACGGGGAAACCAAAAGGAGTGGTGCACGTGCACGGTGGATACATGGTCGCTACCACTTACTATCTGGAAAGCTTTTATGACGTCGGCGATCAGGATATCTTCTGGTGCACATCCGATATCGGCTGGGTGGTAGGCCATTCGTATATCGTCTACTCACCGCTGTGCGCGGGCGCAACAACTCTGTTTCGTGAGGGCGCTATTGACTATCCTAATCCCGGCATCGCCTGGGAAATCGTGGAACGCTACGGCGTGACCAAGATGTTCACTGCGCCAACTGCATTGCGCATGTTCATGCGCTACGGAGAAGCGTATCCCGCAAAGCACGACCTCACCAGTTTGCGAGTGATTGCCTGCGCCGGTGAGCCGTTGAATCCGGAAGCATGGCGCTGGGCGCAGACCTATCTTGCTGGCGACGGCAAATGGGGCTACGTGATCGACAATTGGTGGCAAACCGAATTGGGCGGCCCGGCCCTGGGCACGCCGCCAACGATGGCAGTGCGGCCGGGCAAGGTCGGCGTAGCTTTAGAAGGCTCGCAAGCCGACGTGGTCGACGAGCAAGGCAAATCCGTTCCGTCAGGCGTCGGTGGACGCTTGGTGCTGCGCCGTCCTTATCCCTGCATGTTGCGGACGGTGTGGGGAGACCCAGCGCGTTACGAACGCGATTGGAAGCAGATTCCCGGTTGTTATGTGACCGGCGACGTCGCGTTGCGAGATAAAGACGGATACATCACCGTTCTCGGCCGCTGCGATGATGTGCTGAACGTTGCCGGCCATCGCATCGGAACCGCGGAAGTCGAGAGCGCACTGGTCTCTCACCCGGCGGTGGCGGAGGCTGCAGCTATTGGCATCCCCGATCCGCTGAAGGGAGAAGTCATCAAGTGCTTCGTCCAAACCCGCGCGGGCCATACGCCGTCAGATGCGCTCGCTAACATCCTAATCGAACACGTACGAAGAGAGCTTGGACCGATTGCTACTCCTGCAGCTCTAGAATTCGTTGCCGCCCTACCTAAGACTCGCTCAGGAAAAATTCTGCGGCGCTTCTTGAAAGCCAAAGAAGCGGGCGTAGACGCGGGCGATGTTTCTACTATGGAAGGCTAGAAACAGTAACTATCCAACAAACCGCGCAACATCGAAGGTTTGAAGGGCGCGCTTCAGCCGCGCCGGAATCCATTGTTGAACTATTGGGGCACGGCTGGACAGCTCGCGGAAAAAGCTTCGTGTCAGGGTATACCCTCAGGCATACCACAAGTTGCTGAAAATGCGTCCGGCTTTAAAGTCCGGTCGATTTTCGGAAGCTGCGATATGGCCGAAGCCTACCCCGATACGAATCCCATGATTCGAATTACTGCCTGCGGACTAGGGGGCCAGTTTGAACACCGTCCCGCAGCCCGAATTCTCAACGCCGCAATTTGTGTCCCCGCCCTCAGCATTGACTCCGAAAAACTCCCCATTCGGACCGAGAACCACGCCCAAAGGAACTCCTCCTTGCGACGAATTTGCTATGGGAAAATTGTAGAGCACCGTGTACTTCCCGGCGGTGTCCAGCACAGCCAGGTACCCCGCGTTATGCGTCCCGCCGAGAGAGTTGGTGCCGTAAAGGTTCCCCTTGGCGTCGCGAACCAGGCAACTGTGCCCGTTGTTATTCTCAGTGAACGGAGTGAATTCATAGAGCGTCTTGAATTTTCCGGCCTTGTCGATCCGGAAAATAGTTCCGCAGCCAATGCCAAAGTTGCAGCTCAGATCGCCCCCTCCCTCCGTTACGCCAACTAGACTGCCGTCGCCATAATCCATCACGCATGCCGGAAAAGCTCCGTCCGATTTTCCAGTGAATTTGTGAAGGATCCTATACTGGCCAGTGTGACCAAGTTCGTAGACAGCTCCGCAACCGTCGGGCTGGTCGCATGTAAGATCTCCGCCCAGCGAAGCGGTGCCGAAGAGGTTGCCTTCGGAATCTATGACCGGGCTCCCAACAGGCTCAATCCCATTCGCCAGCGAAGTAAAGGTATAGCGCAGGACAAATGTGCCATTGGCCTGCACTTCATACACGACTCCGCAGCCGTTCCCGTTGAAGCCGCAGGAAGAATCGCCGCCGTATGAAGTGTTCCCAAAAAGATTGCCCTTCGCATCCAAGGTCGGCGCCGAGTTGGCGGCCGCGCCATCCGAAAAATTGGTAAGGAAGCGAAGTATCTTTTCCTTGCCGCGGTTGGTTATCTCATAAATTGTGGAAGGAGTACCATTAATGCCTCCCGTTGTGCCGAATAGATTTCCGGCAGCGTCTCGGGTAACGCCGGAAATGGGAACCCCGCCGTCGCTGCTTCCACCCTTGAACTCATACAAAATGGTGTAGTGTCCATCCTTAGTGATCTTGTAGACCGTTCCGCAACTGCTCTGGCCCATCGGGCAACCCAGGACGCCCCCGCCTGCTGTCGTGCCGTAAAGATTCCCTTCCGCGTCCCGGATCAGAGGATTGGGTTCGGCCCCATCCGGCGGTCCTGTGAACGTATGCAGAATGTCAATACTCAAGTCTTGGGCTTGTGCTGACCATGGACCAAGTGTGGTGAGCGCCAATATAAGCAATGTGGGGAAGAAAAACCGGCATGTTTGCATTACTACCTCGTTTAAGGCTGCCGGCTTCGGATGGTGCGCGGTTCGCCAGTCGGGCATTTTAGCGTGGGAGCTCTCGATATTGTCTCCGAGGTGTAAAAAAAATGTAAAACTTCACCGCCGCACTGCCCAAAACACTTGAGGTAGGGGGGTGGGTGCGGAATCAGCATTCGGCCTTCGAAAGGACGCGGCTTCGGGCCGCCGAAAAAGCCATCTCTAAGCGTTAAACGCGACCTTTGCAGCTGGAGGCCGCGCCCTATTCAAAACTAAACGCTAGCCTCTCGACCGACTGTCGGGGAGTTTGACAACTTAAGCCATTCCTACACCGCTCGCCGCCATGCGCTCCCGGTATAAGCGCGGAGTCGCACCTTCTGAACGGAACCGGCGGCGCAAGGCTTCACCATCACTGAAGCCTGCCCGCGAAGCAATCGTCTCTACGTTATCGGTTGTCGCCTCGAGTCTGGCTTTGGCTGCCTGCAGCCGTAAGCTAGCCACAAAACGCGCGGGTGTGGTGCCCACTTGCCGCGAAAAAACGCGGCTGAAGTTACGATCGCTCATTCCTGCGCGCTTGGCCAGCGCGTGAACTGATAAATCTGCATCAAGATGGTCAGAGATCCAGGCAATTAATTCGCGAATCGGTTGGAGGTCTGCCGCCTGGGCCGCGAGCTGCGTGCTGAACTGACTCTGTCCGCCCGAACGCCGCAGAAACAGCACCATGTGGCGGGCAACGTCCAGCGCAACCGCGTGTCCATGATCCTCTTCGACCATTGCGAGTGCCAGGTCCGCGCCGGTTGACACTCCTGCACTCGTCCACACGTTTCCGTCTTGAACGAAAATCTTGTCAGCATCCACGGAAACTCGCGGATAACGTCGCGCCAGCTTATCCGCCAGCTTCCAGTGCGTGGTGGCACGCCGTCCATCGAGTATTCCAGCCGCGGCTAATGCGAATGCGCCGGAACAAACCGAGCCAATGCGGCGGACGCGATCAGCACTCTCACGCAACCAGGCGCGAAGTTCCGGTGCCAAAGACGAATCCAATTCTGACCCTGCGATTAACAGCAACGTATCGATGCGCGCCGCGGCCTGGGTCCATTGTCGCCCACCCACAAGTCTTAAGCCTGAAGCAGTCACCAGCGGCAGATCATCCATCGTCAGCAACTCAATTTCGTACGCGGGCGAGCCGCGCTTTCTACCACGAGTCAGCCCTACTGACGCACGCGTAAACACGTCGAGCGGGCCGGCGATGTTCATCAGGTGCACACGCGGAAATATAAGGAGCGAGATTCGACGCGTCGGCCATTCTTGCGCGCGCCGTAACCCCGCTGATCTCGTCCCAGCTACATCCATATCCTGAAAAGATGCTCGAGATTGACTCTTTGATACACAAAAAAACGATTTCAAAAGAAAACAATGGCAGGAAACGAGCGCTATTTGTCCGTCCGAAAACAATTCACCTGCAATCTGATTATGCAGAAACAAATTGGAGGCTTACGATGAAACTTCTAACGGTCTTAATCACTGCTACGTTCATGCTGCTTGCAGTCTCGTCGCTTTCGGCTCAAAACAACTTGCCGGATTCTAACGACGCCGCTTGCTGGCAGAGTCTGGATGCTCTGCACGATTGCGCGCAGGCACAGCAGGATCGCGCGATGGCGCAGGCTGACCGCTGCACTTCCTACCCCGAGTACCAGTGCGAGCCCGAATCTGCACAGCCGCAACACGTGACCGCACACGAAGCGCGTCTGCAGAAGCAGAAGACGAAGTCTGCATCGAAGGCCGCGCAGTCTCGTAATACGTCGGTCGATAGTCCGGGCAGCGAGGCCGTGATTATACAAGGCCCAGCCAACTGATCCTTGCAGGAGGATGCAAATAGGGTCGCTGCTCTGAGGAAATGAGAGTGGCGGCCCTTGCTTATGTTCTGCAAGCGCGGGCCGTGCCTATTGATTCTTCTTCTGCAAGGCGGCGCTCACGTCGACTTTTGATCCCGCCGTCACCTGCAGCTCGCGCTCCCACTTGGCAAATCCCGGCATGGAAAGCGCAATCGCATGCCGTCCAGGAGCCGTTGTTATGCTTGATGGTGTATCGCCCACATAACTGCCGTCGAGCGTAATCTCAGCGCCGGGGGGAGTCGAACTGAAATTGATCACAGCCTCTCGGTTGCCCTCTGAAGCTGCCGCAGCCCCGCCGCTGTTCGCCGCCTCTGTTATCGACGAGTTCGGCTGCGACTCAGATACAGCTGAATCTTTTTCTGATGCCGAAGCCACCTTGTACAACTGCTTCACTTCTCTGCCCTTCTGATTCGGATACCAAACCACCAGCCCGCGCTTGGTCCATTCTGCGCTGGTTGTTGTTCCGAGCGGCAAAGAGGTGCACTTGGAAAACATAGTGTCGACCGTACAGGCGATGGCGAAGTTTTTTCCAGTGCCGTCTTCTACTACCATTTTGTGCCGGACGATTGCGTTCCGGCTGTGGTGGCAATAGGCGGAAAAATCCATAATGTTGCAGTCTTTGGGAGCACCGTTATTGTCGGAAGTTAACGGGATGGTTTCGGTATCCGAACTTAATACTTTAATGGTTGTTGTTTGAGGCTTGGTTGCCGCGTTCGCCCAGGTTGTTCCGATCAACAGGATACCCAGCAGGAGAGCGGCGTATCGGGTCATACTGAATACACCTTCCTAACACCACCAGGAATTCGAACCAACGCCTATGCAATCTACGGTGTTTTTTGCAACGTGGCGTTTACCGTCAACTCAGAGTCGTCGGACACTGTCAGTTCCCGCTTCCACTGAGCAAACCCTGGCATAAATAGCACCACTACATGCGTACCAAGGCCCACGCCAAGAGTCGAGGGGGTGCTTCCCACGTACCGGCCATCAAGCGTGATTTCCGCGCCAGCGGGCGTAGAACTGAAATTGCACTTAACTTTTGGTCGACTCGCTGTGACACTCGCCGACTGCTGAGATGGCGCCGAACTCGCCGTGGTTGCCGTCACGGGTGCGCTCTGGACAGAGCTATTTTTACTTGCGATACCGTGGCCTGCATCGGCTGATGTGCCCGGATTAACTGCTTGCGCGGCTTCCATCACCGTGTAAAGCTGCTTACTTGCTCCGCCCTTTTCATTCTCGTAAAAAATCGTGATTCCGTGTTTATCTTTGCGCGCGTCAAAGCTCTGTCCAATCGGCAAAGCGACGCATCTGGACAATCGCGAATCCCACACGCAAGTAATGTCAAAGGGCTTCCCACTTCCGCTTTGCACCCGCATGGTATTCCGCACCGGTGCCACCTTGCTTTCATGGCAATAGCCAGAGTAATTAACATTGTCGCAATCTCTCGGCGTCGTATCGGGATTGACGTTGATCGTCTGAGAGTGCGCATCCAAAACCGTAATGCGAAACCGCTCTGCTTTGGTTGCCGCACTGGACATTAATCCAGTCAGCAAACAAAAAGCCACGAGCAGCCTGGGACTACACCGCATATTCAACTCCATCTAATTTCTTTGTCCGACGATCGTTGACTGCGAGGTTTCGACCCTCAACCGTAGGAATGACTCATTTTACGACAAGGCTGGGGCACAAGGTTATTCTCGTGGACGAGAGCCCTTGCGCCCCGACGCTTCAACCTGAGCCGTTATCTTTTCTCTCTAGAAGGTAAAGATCGGCCCAAACTCCGAACGTAGATCCCTCCACGTGCGGCTGGGAACGCCTGCCACGGACGTATTAGGCGTGAAAACTCCCGCATCATTCGGTAACGCGTAACTGCTGTAGAGCGACTCTTCAAACCCGAACTGTACCCAGGGGTTCAGCCGGTAGAACAAGGTCACTGCGTTAAGCGTGCTCTTGTAAGGACCAGCACCGTCCGCGCCGATGTCCTTGGCCTTGGCGAAATCGGCGTGCACGACCTGATCTAAGCCGTGATTGAAGTAGAGTTGCCAGCCCGCGTTGTGACCCTTCGGATCGGCATTGAACCAACGCGAGAGTGGCAGACCCAGTTGGATAAAACCGCCGTAGGCGCGAATGGCCCGCTGAGGAGCAACCACGATTTGTCCCGCGGCATTCGTACCGAACACTATGGTTCCTGTCCCCGAGCGATCAATCGTGGGAACACTGACCGTGCCAGTCAGTCCGCCAGCGTCGCTAAAGTAGGAAAGAGTTTGACCGCCGAACATGAACCGCAGGTCTCCACCGCGATAGGCACTGGCCACCACCGTAGCCCAACGGGTTGGCAACGACACCCCCACCTGTCCGCCGTAGCCCTCGCTGCGATCTTCAGCACCGGTGGGGAAAGCCGCTTTCACGGCATCGTAGGCAGCAACCTCAGCCGCATCTGCGCCGGCTGGTGCCGCAATCGCGGAGTGCAACGCGATCGCTGCACGATGAGTTTCAAAACCGCTGGCCATTATATAAGCCGGAGCCACAGCGGGAGCTGGATCAAGTTGGAATTGCAGAACCGCCCGGGCTGTATATTCCAGATTGTTCGAGTCAGAACCCTGCCGTTCGCCGTATCCCAACTGGTTCGCAGTACCGTCGGTCACGGCGCTCGTGCAACCTATAGTGGTCGCGGTGCCAGGGACAAAGGTCGCCGGTATCGCGCATGAAGTGATGGTGGCATCAGCCGGGACGTTACCTTCGCTCGGCATACTGACCGCGAATGCCGGCGAGAATTTCCAGTTTCGCGACCCTCCCAGCTTCTGCACCAGGCCGAACTGCAATTGTGGAGAGCGTTCATACTGCGTTCCAAAGTAGGCCTGCAGCTGCGTAGTTTCGAGGATGTTTGGAAGTATGGTTGATCCGTAGAGGATCCAATCCTGACCGCCCTCGAAGTAGAGGTCCGTGTTCTCGCTCGCCGCATAGTCCAGCCGTGCAAAGGCCAGACGAATGCTTGCCATCGAGCTGCGGACGGCAGAAACGTTCCGGTTATCCGCACGGCTGAAGTTGCCTTCAAAATCACCCTCGATTCTGCCGGTCAATTCGATCTTGGGCGAAATATCTGGCCATTCAAGGTTGGCTCCGAAACGCGTCGAGCGCGCTTTGACGTGGAATGCCGGGTCGGTGGTTGGTCCCGTATCGGCGTTCAAGAAACCGGGCAAAACGAAATCGTCTCCCCGGGGATCACTGGAGTCGTGAACCACCGTCGCCTTGATGAACCCGTAGGGCGTCATCTTGACCGGGCCGAGCTTGAAAGCTGCAACCAGCCCATCCTTTACCGGCGGATCGACAGGATTAACTCGCACGGGAGCAATCGCCGCGACTACCGTCCGCGGAACCGGCTTCTCCATCTGAGGCGTCTGCGGAGTAGTGGCGGCTTGGCCCGACTGGGTCGCCGGGCTCGCAAGTGCTTCCGAGACCGCGGCTGTAGCAGGCTGCGCCGCAGGAGTCGCTGCTGCCACATCTGCCGCGCTCAGTAATCCCTTTTTTGTAAGCGCTTCCACCAGAAGTTGAAATTCAGCTTCGGGGGCTGCACCTTGAATGGCATTCGCCTCCGCAGGCGCAAGCACACCCTTCATCACCAGCACACCTAGCAGTGCCGTAACATTGCTATTGCCGATTGCCGAGGTTGGATTCAGAGCAGGATTAGGGGCCGGTTCCGCTGCAGTTGCGTTGGTACCGGTTCCATTATTCGCGGGGACAGCATCGTCCGAGCCAGCCATGACGGGCGCGGTCGCTACTACTGTGAGTAATGATGTACACAGCCACTTTCTAAGCTTTGACATAAGCAAGGGCTCTCCTTCTTCGCTAGATTTCGAATCCTTATTTACCGTTAAAATCTTCCGCAAAAAGTAAGGGACCGGCCCGAACGGTTACGAGGTTCAGGCTGTGATACGGCAACTATACCCAGCTACGGCTGACTACCCGAGTGCCAGATCAGGTGCGCTTACCGAACCACCAAACGGGTGAATGGAAAGACATAGGCTTGGAGGGTCACCATAATTCCCACCAAAGCCGCCAACGCAATACTGTGGAAGAACACAAAACGCAAGATGTCGCCCTCGTGTCCATACCACTCCGTGGCTGTGCTGGCTACGACGATGCTTTGCGCATCAATCATTTTTCCCATCACGCCACCACAACTGTTCGCTGCTGCCATCAAATTGGCTGAGACTCCGACTTGCTCAGCGGAAATTCGTTGCAAGCTGCCGAACAACACATTCGACGCGGTGTCCGAGCCAGTCAGAGCCACGCCCAACCACCCCAATAACGTTCCAAAAAACGGATAGAGCACCCCGGTTCGCGCGAAAGCCAGCCCCATGCTGGCATCCAGACCTGAATAGCGTGTCATGAAGCCGATCGAGAGCATGGCGGCAATGGTGAGCAGGGAGAATCGCACTCGCACGATCGTTCGCCAATACGTGTGTGCCATCTTCCAGGGCGTGAAACCCATAACGAAGCCCGAGATGATTGCAGCCACTAGAATTCCTGAACCCGTCGCAGTCAGCCAGTTCAGCGAATAGACCGCGGCTTCGGCGGTAGGTTTACGAACCACCGGCGGCACCCGTTGCACCATCTGGTGGAGGCCGACGACCGGGAACTTCGGCGACGATAATTTATCAAGCTTGGTTTTAACGCTAGGCAATCCCCAAACGAAAACTACAACGCTCAAAACCAGCCACGGCACCCACGCCCGCGTCACCAACGCCCGGCTATGACCATGCGTACCGCGGGCTTCGCGCTTTCCCTCATTCTCAAAACCCCAGATGCGCTTGGGCTGCCACTTCAGCAGGAAGACGATCAAAGCCAACATGGAAATGACGGCGGCGACAACATCGACCAGCCACGGGCCGTGAAAGTTCGACATTAGAAACTGCGGAATTGCAAAGAATACGCCCGCAACCAGCACGGCCGGCCAAACTTCAAGCATTCCCTGGAAGCCGGCGAACGCCCACACCAACCAGAAGGGCACAAGCACCGAAAAGAACGGCAGGATGCGGCCAGCCTGCGCGCTCAATTCCCGCAGATCTAATCCCGTCACTCCCTGTAAGGCGATGAGCGGAGTTCCCAACGCTCCGTACGCGACCGGTGCGGTATTAGCAATCAGTGACAGACCCGATGCCTCGAGAGGTCCGAAGCCCAGCCCGATCAGGACCGCTGCCGTGACAGCCACCGGTGTACCAAATCCAGCCGCGCCCTCGAAGAATGCGCCGAAGCTGAAGGCGATTAGCAGAAGCTGCAGTCGGCGATCCTGAGTAATCCCGGTAAGACTCTCTTGCAGCACTTTGAATAGCCCGGCATCGCAAGTGAGTTGATAAAGGAAAATTACGTTGAGGATAATCCAGCCAATCGGCAGCAGACCGTATCCCGCGCCGAGTACAGCCGTCTTGGCCGCCAAAGTGACGGGCATGCCGAAAATCCAGATCGCGCATAACAGTGACGTCGCAAGACCCAGCAGCGCCGAATAGTGCGCTTTCATGTGCAGCAGCGCCAGCGTTCCCAGCAGCACTACAACAGGCAGCGCGGCCAGCAATGCGGAGAGCCACCAGTGTCCCGTCGGGTCGTAGCTTTGCGGCCAGGGACGGGCAAGCGGAGGAATTTTCAGAATTAAGACAGAGGCGACGATCGCGGCTATGAGCGCCGTGACCCATGCTACGGGATTGGCCGATTCGACAGCAGGTTTCGATACCTTCGCAGTCGTAGAGGTCACGCGTTCCTCCTCGAGCCTTCAGATGTTTCGGATTTGGTGTGGCATTGTAGTCCTGTTCGCCCGCGCAGGCCAGCAGTTTGTATCTGTGGAAAAGAAAAAAGAGAAAAATGCGGTTCTAAAGGCAAAGCTCCGAATTCACATATTTCAGCAGCGACGCTCGGGCAAACCCGCCTTTTAAGCACTTCCCGCGCAAAAATTGCATCTTTCATGACCCTCCAGCTGGAAAGCTTGCCCGACCCCATCCTGAAGAATAGAGCCGTTAGGATGACGAATTGTCTTATCATCTTGTCCGACTAGCTGCGACGCACCTCACCCATGTGCGTGATGGCGATCACATAAAAACCTGGCCACGTGCGGGACCGGCGTCTCGCGGCGTAACCGAAGCAAAGCTGGTGGGGGATGGGCATCGCTCCGAGCAAGCGAAGCAAAGCTAGTGTTGGGATGGGATCTCGCCCGTCCAGGCGGACCAAAGCTCCGCAGGCCTTTGGTAGCAAGACCTAGTCTGTAGCCCGTCGCTTCCGCTGACCTCGGTTTCTCTATGGTCGAGCGACGCCAGAGGAGTTGATGCCCACGTCCGGGCTAGGTGCCTGGGTCCATGACCCAGTGTTGGGCGTCACCTGCGCGACGCAAGCGGAGAAACCTTTGGCGTCGAAATCTTTTCCACTTTGGCATCGCAACCGTTGCAATTTGCTTGGGTAGCTGTTTTACCCTTGACCGCATCCACTTATTTGAGTAAACTTATATCGTATTACATTATCTATAAGATAATTAAAGAGTCTTTGAAAATCTAGAAGCCAAATCTTTCTGTCCGGGGCTACCGACACCATTTTGGCACTTCTCGCTGGTTACTCCTTATTCTGGAAGATTTTGCATATAAGTCCTTTCTCGTCAAAGATTTTGCGCGCGGTGTGACCGTAACCCCTTTATTTTGTAGAATCAGGGGGGAGGGGGGTACCGTTACCAAAAAGTGAACTTTCCCGGACTTGGCGTCGACGCAACTCTGGGTCAACTAACCGGCTCGCCGTGCCTGCAACCCCTCGCGTGAAGAACCGACAAAGCCGCTAACTAACTCAGCGATCTCATCGGCAGCGGTGTCCAATGCAAAGTGTCCTCCATCGACGATGTGGACTTCGGCTTTCGGCACGTCGCGCCGATAGGCCTCCGGTTCGGACGGGTCGAAGGACAGTTCGTACTTGCCCCAAATCACCAGCAGCCGCGGCTGCGTTTCGCGCATCCACGCTTGCCATTTCGGGTAGGAGTCGACGTTTGTTCGATAGTCGTAGAACAAATCGCTTTGAATCTCTGCCTGGCCGGGTTGATTGAGAAAATGAAATTCATCGGTCCAGAGATCAGGGTCGTAGCGTTCAACATTGGGATCGTTTCCAACGTGGCGCGTGCGCGTTGTAGGCAACGACAGGAGATTCGTGCGCAGTGCGTTTTCGTTGGCCGCGCGATCGGCCCAAAAGGCCCGCCGTGTCTTCCAATTCGCACCCAAGCCTTCATTGTGCGCCACAGCGTCCTGCACGATAAGAGCTTCAATGCGCTCGGGATGCGCCAGGGCCATGCGGAAACCCACGGGCCCGCCGTAATCCTGCATGTAAAGCGTGTAGCGAGCGAGCTCGAGCGCTTCCGTGAAATGATTCATGATCTCGGCGCAGTGATCGAACGTGTACGCAAATTTTTTCGGATCGGGCCAGTCGCTGTGTCCGAAGCCGGGGTAATCGGGCGCGACAAGATGATAGCGATCGGAAAGTCGGGCGAAAAGCGGTTCAAACATCCGCGATGAAGACGGAAGTCCGTGCAGCAGGAGAAGCGTCGGCGCATCCTTCGGACCGGCCTCTCTATAGAAGATCGAGAGGCCATCTATTTGTATCGTGCGATAAAAAACAGCCTGAGGCATGGGTATCTTGATCCTTTCCTGACTTCTGCGATGGAAAACCCTCGGCGTCTAAGTTTAGAAGGGGCGGCTGAAGCCGCGCCCCTTCAAGGCTGAGTTTTGGCAAACTTTACATTGTTAGAACGACACGAAATTCTGCCTTACCGCTCATCATGCGCGCGTAAGCTTCGGCCGCTTTTTCGAGCGGATAAGTTTCAATCATCGGACGCACTCCGCTCAGTTCGGCGAAACGCAGTGTGTCTTCGGAATCCGCAGGTGTTCCCGAGGCCCAACCTTGAATGGCTCGACTTCCACTAATGAGCTGCAGCGGTGTCACCTCGATCGGATCGAATGCGGCGCCGATCACCATCAGCTTTCCGTTCGGTCCAAGACCGTCGATCAACTCTGACATCGCTTTCGAGTTTGGGGCTGTCGCCAGAATTACCTGCGCGCCGCCCAGCTTCTGCAATGCCTCGGCTGCGTTCGTGGTTTGGCTGTCGATATACACGCTGGCTCCAAGCTTTTTTGCCAGCGTCGCGTTTTCAGATCCGCGCCCGATCGCCGCGACTTTATAACCAAACTTGTTCGCGAATTGAATTCCGAGGTGACCGAGACCGCCGAGACCCTGCACAGCAAGGAGATCGCCGGGCATCGCCCCACTGTGGCGCAGCGCATTGTAAGTGGTAATTCCGGCGCACAGCAACGGCGCCGCTTCCGCGTCCTTTAGACCTTCAGGTATCGCCGCCAACGCCTCCACGGGAGCCACCATATATTGCTGGTATCCGCCGTCGTAGCTGATGCCACAAACTTTCAGATTGCGGCAATTGCGAAAGTCTCCGCGCCGGCACTCGCTACACGTGTTGTCCTGGCCACCGTGCCAACCGACACCGACACGCTGCCCCTTCTTCCACGCGGAAACATCGTCGCCCACTTCATCGATGATGCCCGCCACTTCGTGTCCCGGAACACGCGGATACTGAATACCAGGCCACAAGCCTTCTTTCGTGAGCACGTCACTGTGGCAAACACCACAAGCTTGCACCTTGATGCGAACTTGTCCCGCATCTGGTTCAGGAACCTCGCGCTCGACGATCTCGAAATCGGCTCCGGGCTTGGAAACTTGCGCCACCTTCATCTTTGTGACCTTCATTGGTACTACTCTGCTCGTTGCCATAAATTCTCCTGTGAATTTTCCTTCGTTGTTGAAGGCTCTCATCGCCCGTTAACGACCAGATTCGCCTCGTTCTTCAAGACGCTAATCTGCGAGGTGATGCACGGCGAGAAACTGAGGCGATTGAATCGAGTCGCTCCGTGTTTTTCCACTCGTGCATTCAAGGGTTGCTGATGCAACATCACTTTTTCAGCAGGCACAGCTGTCCCGAGAAGCGTCGGACGCGTGCCGTCTTAGCTTCCGCCTCCCATTTGCTTTTCCTGGGGCAACAAATGCAGGTGGATCAGAATGTCGAGATGGTTCCCGACAACCGCATTGAAATTCTGCGGGACACCCACATCCTCGCCGCCGGCCGCCTGCGGAGCCTCGGGAAGGCCCGGAGCCATCAGCATTGTTCCCGTGCATTGCGCACCGTGATAGTCCTCACTCGCACCGGCTGGCGCTTCACATTTCTTATCCTGAACTACCGGCGGCCAGTAAGTACTGACCACAGCCCTCACCAGTTGAGGAAAATCCTCGCGGAACATATGCGTTGAGCCCGGCAACACGATCGCGGCGTCTTTCTGCTGTTTCGCGTCGGTTGCGGGAACATCGAACACGAAAGTGACTTCGTGCGAAACGCGGTGAACCATCGGCGGACCATACACAGGTCCGGCATAGGCTTCAGTCGGGTTAGCCTCGACGTTGCGATCCACGCGAGTCAGAATCAGATTGCCAGTAGTCTGCAGCCGCCCCTCGGCGGTCCGAACGGCACCCTTAGAGTGGAAACACACCAGGGTGTGATTCGATAGATTGGAGAGCCACTCACTCAAGAATTTCCCGTCCTCATTAATATCAGGCACCATAGTGTTAGCGGGATAGATTCTTAAATCGAAGGAGGACTTCGCGAGGTCGTTATTGTCCAAAGATACTCGACCACTAACTCGAGCGAAGCCGAGGGTTACGTCTATTTTCTTTTTTCCATAATCCGTTGTGGCGTCAGTGATGAGTTGGGCATCGGAATGGTGGTGGTCCACCTGCCACGACCCGGCGGTAAAAGCAGGCTTGCTGGGGGCGCTCATAGCGAACATTCCTGCCACTGCGAATAGAACCGTGGATTTAAACATTTTTCTTATCCTCCATGGAGACTTGTATTTTCCATGAAGCTGGCCAAGCTAGCCAGCAAATTCTTCAAAAACCCTCGGGATAAGGTCATGGAACAGGGACATCCAGCAAACCGAAAATCCGGGCTCCAAACCCAGACTGGGATCGAGAATGGACCACATCAATGCGGCAAAAGTAGTAAGGGTTCATACAGCTTTCGTATTAGGTCAGTGAAGTATGAAACGGTCGCAAAAGACTCGCTATTGTTGCCAGCCGCCACCCAGAGCTTGATATATCTGGACCAAAGTAATGAGCTCGTTGGCCTGGGCTTGCGCGAGCCCCAGCTCGGCCGAAAAAGAATTCGTTTCGTTGGTCAGCACTTCCAGGTAATCGGTGGTGCCGGCCTTGAAACGCACCTCTGAGAGCCGCGCTGCATCTTGAGCTGATTCGACTAAGTGTTCTTGCTGAATTCTGAACTCGCGATCCTTCTGATAAGCGATCAACCCGTTGGAGACGTCTCGAAACGCGCCTTGAATCGTTTGTTCGTAGGTCAAAAGCATCTGCTCGTGTTGGGCCTCGGCAAGACGAACGTTCGACTTGAGCCTGCCACCCTCGAATATAGGCTGACTCACTGACGCAACCATCGTCCATATTCCAGCCGGGCCACTGAACAGGTTTGTCAGCGCGGGACTCTCGTAACCAGCGGCTCCGGTCAGCGAGATTTGGGGAAAATAAGCGGCCCGCGCAACACCGATTTCGGCGTTGGCGGCAATCAGGTTCTGTTCTGCTTCACGGATGTCCGGCCGACGCTCCAGCAGAGATGAAGGAATGCCGACTGGGACTTCCGGGGAGTGTGGTTGTTCAGTCAACCTCAGTCCACGAGGAACGTCGCCCGGATTGTTTCCCAGAAGTATGCTGATGGCATTTTCCTGTTGCGCAATCTGTCTTTCAAAGTCTGGAATCTCGGTGGCAGCGGTGTACACCAATTGCTCCGATTGGCGAACGTCTAATAATGAGTTGATTCCGTGCTGCTCCAGGGTTTGCGTGAGTTGCAGCGATTCGTTGCGCGAGCGGAAAGTCCGTTTCGAAATTTCCAGCTCGAGATCAAGTTCGCGAAGCTCGAAATAAGCCGTCGCCAGGTCTGCTACAAGCGTGCCCTTCACCTCTTCCTGTGCCCACTCATTGGCTAGAAGATTTGCGCGGGCAGCTTGGGTGGAGCGACGATACTTTCCCCAAAAATCGAAGTTATATGCGGCCGATGCAGTCAGCTGTCCCTGGGTGATTTCATACGCGGGGATGGGGCCAATCGTTGGGCTCTGCTGACTGGCTATATTTCCGCCCGCGCCGACGGACGGAAGTTGATCCGCGCGAGTGATCCCGAGTTGCGCGCGCGCCTGAAGCACCCGGGTCGCGGCGATGCGAACATCGTAATTATTTTTCAACGCAGCTCGGATTAAAGCTTGCAGTTCTTTGTCCTGGAAGACGTCCCACCACTTCTCGTCGCCCAGCGACGAAGATGCGGTTCCGCTTGCTGGCGCTGCGGCTTGTTCAGGTGTTGACCCTCGATAAGTTCCCGGGATGTTCACTATCGGCCGCTTGTAGTTTGGTCCAACGGCACAACCTGTGAGCACAGCCGAGCAGAGAATGAGAATGGCAAGCCAAAAATGAGAGTGATTCAGATTTCGAATCATGATTAATCCCCCGACCCTTCCTGCAACGCATAGGCCGGACTCGTTGAAGGCAGTGGTTCGCGCCTCGCCCGAAAGAAAGAGAAACGGTCCAGCACTTTCTCCTGGAATTCTTCGAGATACAGGTAGATTGCCGGCGTCACGAACAGTGTTATGAACTGAGAGACGATGAGGCCGCCGACAACCACCAACCCTAGCGGCCGCCGTGAAGCTCCGTCAGCACCGTAACCCATTGCAATTGGCAGTGCGCCAAGCAAGGCTGCCATGGTGGTCATCATGATTGGGCGGAAGCGCTCCAAACTGGCGTCGTGAATCGCCTGATCATCGGCGATTCCCTGACGCACTCGCTGCTCTGCGAAATCAACGATCATGATTCCGTTTTTTTTCACGATGCCCATCAGCATGAACATTCCGATGTAGGCATAAAGCGACGCTTCCGCGCCGAAAAGCCATAGCGTCATCAATCCGCCTAGCAGTGCCACAGGCAAGGAAGACAGCACGGTGATTGGGTGCAAATAGCTTTCGTAAAGAATTGCCAGAATCACGTACATGACAAACACGGCGACCAGCATCAGCACCGCAAGATCGGAAACTGTATTGCGAAAGGTGAGCGCCTCGCCCTGCAACGCACCAACAATCCCGGGCGGCAAAATCTGTTTCGCAGTTGCTTCCACAAACTGAGTTGCCGGTCCGATGGCATAGCCGGGTTTCAGATTGAAGAACATGGTCACGCTAGTAAATTGGTTAAGGTGATTGACGGCTTGCGGGCCGATGACCGGGTGCCAGTTCGTAACTGCACTCAGCGGAACCATGCGTTGGCCGTCGTCGCTCTTGATATAGAGCCGTCCCAGGTCTTCGGGTGCAGAGCGCTTGTCATCCGCGACTTCGAGAATCACCTGGTATTGATCAGTTGGTTTCTTAATCAGGTAGGAATAATTCTGCGAGTAGGCGTCGTGCAGGAGGGTCAGAATCCGGCTCTCCGATATGCCGTATAGCTTCGCTTGCTCGCGCAGAATATCGACCTGCAGGTTCGGAGTGTGATTGTAGAGATCAGAATTCACAAACAAGAATCCGGGATACTCGTGCATTTTCGCCATCATTTTGGCCGCAATACCGTAGACCTCGTTGGGGTCGATTCCTGAGAGGGCATAGGCGAACTGGCCCTGTGCGTTCGCCGTAGCACCCGTACTGATTTCAAGCGCAGGATTGGGTTGAAGAAAGGCCACAGTGCCGGAAACCGAATTGGCGATTGCGCCCATCAATTGTCCGGCCACTTGCGCAATCGGTGGGCGCTGCGACGGGTCTTTCAAGAAGGCGATCAAAAATGCCTGATTCGATCCCATGAATGACGCGTTGCCGCTCATAGTGAAAGTGCTTCGTACGGCGGGATTCGCCTTCATGATCTTTTCCGCCCGCGTTTGATAGGCCTGCATCTGATCGGGCGACGATCCCTCCTGCGCCACTAATATGCCGCGAATAAATGAACTGTCACCCACAGGGAGGAACGATTTGGGGACAACATAAAAAAAATAGCCGGTGCCAGCGAGGCAGATCACCCAGGTAAGAGCCGAGATCCAGCGATGGCGAAGGAAGAACCACAAGGAACGCCCGTACACATCCAGCACTCGATGCTCGAAGGCTCCGAACGCTCGCTCCATCCAGGTCTTCTTTGCGCCTTTACCGCGCTCGCCTAACAGACGCGATGTCATTAAAGGAGTGAGTGTGAGCGAAACGATTCCGCTGGCCAGAATCGAGATCACAATGGTGAGCGAGAACTCGCGGAAGATGCGTCCCATCAGGCCACTCATGAACACCAGCGGAATGAAAACCGCGGCCAATGAAAGGGTCATGGCCAGAATGGTGAAACTGATTTCCTTGGCGGAGTTCAGTGAGGCTTCGAATGCGTTCTGTCCTTGCTCCATCAGCCGAACCGTGTTCTCCAAAAACACGATGGCGTCGTCGACCAGGAACCCGATCGCCAGCGTCAAAGCCATCAGCGAAAGGTTGTCGAGGCTGTAGCCAAGGAGGTTCATCGCGATGAATGTCAGTAGCAACGACAGCGGCAGCGCCACGGCTGGGATCAGAGTGTCTGTTGCGCGTCCCAGGAAGACGAAGATAACCATGACCACTAACACAAAGGCGATGTAGAGCGTCGCTTGCACGTCTTTTATGCTTCCGACGATCGTCTGTGAGCGATCATAGGCCGTCACTAACAAAACCGAAGTGGGCAGTTGCGATTGAATGGTGGGGAGTAGGTCCCGAACCGACTTCGATACCTCCACTGCATTCGCGCCTGCGCGGCGAAACACAGCGACCACCACAGTTGCACCGGGTTGCGGATACCCGCGTACCCAAAAGCGCATGTCGATGCGCTCGTCCTGAACGCCTTCTCTTGCGCTGGCAACATCTTTCAGGTACACAGGCGAACCAGCGCTTTGTCCGACGATCAGCCCGTTGTAATCCTGGGCGGTGCTGAGTTGTCCTTGCGGCTGGAGCAGGAAGCTGCGATGAGGCCCGTCAAACTGGCCGGCGCCGGTGTAGGCGGTTCCATTCTTGATCGCACCGGTCAGATCTTCCAATGTGATGTTGCGAATTGCCATCGCGGATGGATCCGCTTTAATCCGTACTGCAGACTGCGTGCCATAGACACCAACCTGACTGACGCCGGGAAGAATGCTAAGGCGCTCGCCGACCTGAGTGTTGGCGTAGTCGTAGAGCTGGCCTTCTGTGACCGTGTCGCTGACGAGCGCGATGTATTGGATCGGCTGATCGTTCGGATTTGTTTTCGTAAACGTGGGAGGGCTGGGCAAGTCCACGGGAAGTTGGCCCTGGGCTCGCGTGATGGCTGCTTGCACGTCCGTCGCAGCAGCGTCGAGACTCTTGGACAGATCAAACTGCAGGACAAAGCTGGAATGCCCTTGACCATTGTTAGAGGTCACCAGCTCGAGGCCAGGGATCTGCATGAACTGCCGCTCCAGCGGTGTGGCCACGTTGTTGGCCATCGTCTCTGGGGTAGCTCCCGGATAATTAACCTGTACTTGTATAACCGGGTAGTCCACGGCAGGGAGATCGCTGACTGCCAGTCTGAAATAAGCCAAGAGTCCGAAAAGGATTACAGAGACTGTCAACGCGATCGTCATGACCGGGCGGCGAATGAAAATCTCTGAGAGATTCATTTAGCGGCCAACTTTCGAGCTGAGCGTCTGGCTGCTTGCGTTCGAGGATGCCACGTTAGAACTGGATTCGACGCGCACCTTGCCGCCTGGTCGCACTAGCATTTGTCCTGCGAGCACCACGCGTTCGTTTGCGGCAACCCCGTCGGTCACAACCACATCATCGCCCTGTCGCTGCCCCAACTTGACTGGTCGGAGTTCGACCGTGTCGTCGGATTTCACTACATAAACGAACGGTCCCTGTTGGCTGATCTGTGTGGCTTCGTTGGGAATCAGCACTGCTGCTTTTTCTGTATTGAGAACGAGTTTCACGTCCACAAATTGGCCTGGCCAAAAGTGATGATCGGAGTTGCTGAGCTTTGCGCGCAAATTAACTGTGCCGCTGCCGTTCTGCACCGAGTTGTCGAGGAACTCGACGCGGCCTGACCTGGCTACGATTTCCGGGTCTGAGGGAAGGCGGACGGCCGTTTTCAGCGTGCCGTGCGACATCTGCCTTTGAACTTCGGGTAGATCGATTTCCGTAACAGTGAAATTGGCGTAGATCGGATCAAGGCGCTGAATGGATAGTAGCGATGTGGAATTCGGCTGCACTACGTTTCCCACATCGACCAAACGCGCGCCCGCTCTGCCATCGATAGGAGAATGAATGTAACAATATTCTAAGTTGAGCCGTGCGGTTTCGACAGCGGCTCGCGCGGCATCGACTTGCGCCTGATCGAGATCCACCGCGCTCTTCTTGGTGTCATAGTCCTGCTTTGAAATTGCTCTGGCTGCGATGACTTCCTCATCGCGGGCAAATTGAATTTTGGCGAGATCAAGGGCGGCCTTTGCCTGGGCAAGGCTGGCTTGAGCCGAGTCTAGTTGCGCTTTGTAGGGCCGAGGATCAATTACAAAGAGCAACTGCCCTTTCTTGAGGTTCTCGCCATCTTGAAAATGCCGCTCGACAACGCGTCCGCCGACCTGCGGCGTTACCGTAACCGATTCGAAGGCCGCGTTTCTGCCGATTTCATCCAGATACTTTGGGACATCCTGCGCTGTAGCCTTGACGACAGTTACCAGCGGCGCAGGCATGGCAGGCGCCGCAGCTTGCACGCTGCTTCTACTGCAACCGGCTGTCGCCAGCAGCAATGAAAGCACGGCGGATCCCAGACCGTATCGATTAAAACCGATCTTCAACTTTGTATTCATTGCCATCCTTATCCGAGAAAGACTTAGTTATGCTGAAGTCGCCAAGTGTGGAGCCCCAACGACTGAAGAACTGAATTGCTGGCCTTATGGAACGTTGGTACCTCTGGGCTGGCATTCGCTGTTTGCTCAGTGCGCGAATCCATCGCGTTGCCGATTTGCTGCAACGCCCGAATTCGCGCTGCCGATACTTCCCATCGAGCGCAGCCCAATAGTACGGAACAATGTTGATCGGAATAACCTTCGAGGACCGACATCACATAGACGAAGCGCTCGAACGGTTGGAGCCTAAGAACCGAACTGATCTCAGTCGGTCGCTCCGTCGGAAACTTTGTCTCGTTGCCATTGCGCGAATCAGAGCTCCAACGGTTATTCCCTTCCGGAGATTTTGGATTGATTACTCTCACCGCATTCTGAATAATCGTTCTGCGAGCCCAGGATCGCGCCCACTCTTTGAAAACGCGGTTACCTTCCACCGCATCTTCCAGGCCGGAAACAAAACATTGTTCAGCTTTCTCACGATCTGCGGTCAGCAGAAACGAAAGAAGATAAAGACCGCTCATGTCTTCCTCGAAGATTTGTTGGAAATCATCGCTGCTCGCATACTCCTGTGCTCTCGTAATGCGGTTCGCGTTTTTCATATTCACCTCTGTCTTTCACTTATTAATCGTTTGAGCTTGGTGGAAATCGACAACTAAAAACTTATTTCTGAATCTTCCACCGTCTCAGTTGCTTTCGAATCGGTTCGCAGTTTGCCTTGGGAGGCTCGCGCAAGCCGCTTCAGCACGTACCTTGTGCAGATACCAGCGCAGGAAAACTTTGCGCCCTGCTTCATCAAATCGGAGATTGCGTCTTCTCCCGCCTGGCTGATGACGGTCAAGCTGCTCACATCGATTACCAGTTTGCGTCCGTCCAAGTCACGGCCAGCGTTTTTCCAGGTGGTGCGAAGCTCGTCCAGCCAAGGCTCGCTGAGCTTTCCTTCCACCACGAGCTTCCGTTGAGATAAAGTGTCGACGATAGAAATCTTGAACATGTTGGATCTCTGTAGCACTTGGGTTAGGGCAATGCGCGTGCCAAAGGCGCGAGCGCGTAAAGCGCTGAAAGCATTAATGCGAGAAAAATCGGGAAGGGATTATGTCAATGAATGTCAAAATTGAAATTGACACTTTGTCGAGGCTGGAATGACAGCTCGGAGCTGGCAAGTTGGGGACGTGAAAGGTTCGTTGCCACGGGAGTCGCCGAGGTGGGAGTCAAATCTCACGACACCCTACGCGCGTCAATCCCCAGCTTCTTCATGCGCGCAATGAGGGTTGTGCGTTTAAGGCCCATGCGGGTCGCCGCGCCGTCCGGCCCCGCTACTCGCCCATTGGTCATTTTCAGAATGCGGACGATTTCATCGCGCTCATCAGCTTCGCGCGTTCCCGCTACTGGAGTCGTCTTGCCACTGTTGCCAAGTTCTGCGATCGGAGCCTGCAGCGCGGCACCGTGGGTAAGAATCACCGAGCGCTCGATAAAGTTCTCCAGCTCGCGAATATTACCCGGCCAATGCCAGCTCGAAAGCTTCTTCATGGCTGCGGCGGGGATGGATTCGATCTGCTTGTCCATCAAGCGGCCATACTTCTGCGTGAAATAGCGAACCAGCAGTGGAATGTCCTCAGGACGCTCGCGCAAAGGAGGGATGCGGATAGGAAACACGTTCAGGCGATAGTACAAATCGCTGCGGAATTCACGATTCCCCATCATTGTTTCAAGATCGCGATTGGTTGCCGCTACCAAACGCACGTCCACTTTCTGGGTTCGGTTACTGCCGAGCCTTTCAAACTCACGTTCCTGCAGAGCTCGTAGCAATTTGGGCTGAATGTCGAGTGGAATGTCACCGACCTCATCCAGAAACAGTGAGCCTTGGTCGGCCAATTCGAGTCGTCCAATCTTTTGTGCGATCGCCCCTGTGAAGGCTCCTCGTTCGTGTCCAAAGAGCTCGCTCTCAAGCAATCCCGTGGGAATCGCTGCACAGTTGAGCTTTACGAAAGTCCGGTCTTTGCGGCGGCTGCGGTCATGAATGGCGCGCGCGATCAACTCCTTCCCCGTACCGGTTTCACCGAGAAGCAATACTGTCGAGTTGCTCGGAGCTACCGTTTCCACGAGATTCAAAACGTGACGCAGACCTGAACTCTGGCCCACAATCCCCTCAAAATCCATCTCGCCGCGGATCTCGTCCTCTAAGTACAGTTTCTCTTGTGCGAGTTTGTCTCTGAGGCTAGCAATTTCACTGTACGCGAGCGCATTCTCTACGCCAATCGCAACCTGCCTTGCGACTTGCGACAGAAAAGAGACATCCTCGCGATCAAAGGCACTTAATTCGCGGCTTGCCACAGCGAGGACGCCAAGCGATCGCTCCCGACTGACGAGCGCGACGTGGCAGAATGAGTTCATACCCTCGGCCGCCGCCTTTGCGTACATTTCAGGCGACACTTCGCCAGGGTCAAGCCGATTCATAACCCAAGGCTTTCCACTCCGAAAAGTGTCGCCGATTTCTGAGCCCTCGACGGGAATCAACGTATCTTCCGTAAACAATCCCTTGCTCTCTGGGAAGTCGAGCGCATGTTTGCGCAGATGCAGGCCGTCAGGTTCGGGCAGCATGATCCCTGCGGCGTCGCAGCCCATCACCCGGCGAACACTTGCCGAGATTGCCTGCAGCAGTTCCTGAAAATTCAACTTCGAGACGACCTGGTTCGTCAGATCGAGAATCAGTTTCAACCGATCCTGCGACTGCTGCGACAAATAAAAGTTCACTGCCGCATCAATTGCTAACGCAATCTGGTCGGCCACAATAGAAAGGAAGTGGACTTCGTCCTCGGGATACCCGCCAGGACGTGACCTGCCGATGCTCAACGCGCCGAGCCGGCGTTCTCCTCTCGCCAGCGGCAACACGCACGTAGCCGCAATGCCTAATTCGTTCAAAAATTGAGCATGGTTCGCAAACCGGGTCTCTTCATTCCAGTCAGCGGTGATCAGCGCCTGCTTTGATTGGTGGACCCATGCAATCGGGGTGCCGTGCACGATGACGTCCGCCGGGTGCAGGGCCTGTCTGGCGCCATTCGAATAGAGAAGATGCCATGACACAGTCTCAGTGTCACTTTCGAAGGTGACGAGGTGCAGATAATCAAAAGTGATGACTTCGCGGAGAGCGTCAATGAGCACGTCGGCAGCAGTATCACAGTCACTGCATGTGCCAATCGCGTTGGTGGCGCGCAGCAGGGCCGCATAGCGCTGCATGTACTCCTCTGAGATTGATGCGGATAAAGTGCTCATAGACTTTGCCGCCTGCCCCATGATTATCAGCAACGCGCCGCCGCGGAGATAAGGCTGCCACTCCGCATACGTTTGATCTGATGTGGTGAGGCGGCAGAAAGCTTCGAGAAAATGTCGGAGCCTTTGTCACTTGTCAATCCGTTCGTCAATGCGGTTGACAGGCTATTTGCTTACTTGCATTGACCGCCGCCGTACTTCCCTTCTGTCAACGGCTTCTGGAGGTAGCAATGCATCTCCGAATTTGGCATACGAAGTGCCTCTTCGCATTGCGGCGAAGCGCAGTTTGAGCTTCTCAGCGCGGCTGCCCCGGCCGATACGGCTGCGAAAAAATCGGAGGTACTGTGGCTATAGAAAAACGGAAAAGCTGGAGAGAGTTGTGCAGTGCTGCATTGAACGCAACAGATCCTAACCAGTTGCTGCAGATCGTTCAGGAACTCACCAAAGTGTTGAAGGGCGAAGAGCAAGTCCTGCGCGATTTCAGAGACGCCATGAGAACCATCAAACCTTCCCAGGGAGTTGGAGCTTAAAAGCTTCCATCCAAAATTCGTACGAAGCCAATCAAAGTCGCTGATTAGCTTGTCGTTCCCATGCTGGCTAAGACCCCGTCCGGCAACTCCGATCTCCCTCTCGACTGATCTTGTCAAACCAGATAGTGAGTCCATTTTCCGACCCACATGATCTGTATACAGTGCTTGGCACAACCTGCGCACGTCGATGCAGGTTGTCAATCAACAATCAAAGTGAAAAATCGTTTGGCGGGGCGCAACGACATGCACGATTCAGGTGCATGCGTTCGACTGTAAAGTGTATATTCTCATCCACCCCGCTTGCGGGAATACAAGCCTGAGTTTTCCTATGAAGGAAAGGAGACTGCCTTGAGACTCAGTTACAAACATCACAATGTTTTCGTGTTGGCTGGAGTCTTGATTCTTGGATTGTGCACGGCGCTGGCCCAAACCCAATCGTCTCTCGGTCCGAGCACGCCTGGCGAAGCGATCCCGGGCACGGGCGGAGTGAGCCAGTTCGCTGGCAGCGTGCCGTCCAAACCGGTCCCGGGAGTTTTGTCACTTTCCTTGCGGGACGCAATCGACCGCGGATTGAAACAGAATCTCGGAGTGCTGCTTTCGAGCGCCGAAATTCGCTCGGCACGGGGACAGCGATGGGAAGCGTTAAGCGCTCTGCTGCCACACGTGGACGCGGCACCTTATATCGCTGACTCGAAGATCAATCTCGCTGAACTCGGTTTTGCTAGTGTTTCTGGACTCAAAGTTCCCCTATCCGTTGGCCCGTTTTCGTACTTTGACGCCCGCGCCGCTGTAACCCAAAGCCTGTTCGATTGGAAGTCAATCAACGCAACTCGTGCGGCCAACCAGAATTTGAAGTCCGCCGCCTACACATTTAAAGACGCCCGCGACCTGGTTGTGCTTGCCGTCGGCTACACCTATTTGCAGGCTATTGCTGACGAAGCCCGCATTGAAACCACAGAAGCGCAAGTCAAGACGGCCCAGGCGCTTTACGATCAAGCGACGGACCAGATAAATGCCGGCACCTCGCCGGACATCGACGGTCTTCGCACCAAGGTCGAACTCCAGACTCGGCAGCAACAGTTAATCCAGGCGAAGAATAACTTTGCCATCCAGAAGCTGACCGTGGCGCGAGTCATCGGCCTTGCACCAGGGCAGGAATTCGAATTCAGCGACAAGTCGCCTTACCAGTCGATCGAGGTCCTGTCGGTTGACGAGGCTTTGAAACGCGCCTACGCATCGCGTTCGGATTATTTGGCCGCGATGACTGACGTACGGGCAGCCCAATATGCCAAAAAAGCCGCTATGGCTGGTTACCTTCCTTCGCTTGCCTTTAACGCAGATTACGGGGAGGGAGGGTCTCATCCTTCCACGGCAACATCGGTATACGACGTGCGCGGAACGCTGTCGATTCCGATCTTTGAGGGCGGTAGTGTTCACGGTGATGTTTTGCAAGCCGACGCGAAACTCGAGCAGAGCCGCGAGCGTCTGGACAATCTGCGGGCGCAAATCGACTCCGACGTGCGCGCGGCGCTGTTGAATCTGCAGTCGTCGGCTGATCAAGTAAGCGTGGCGCGCAGCAACATCGATTTAGCGGAGACGACGCTGGTTCAGTCCAGCGATCGTTTCAGCGCAGGAGTTACCGATACAGTGGAGGTAGTGCAATCGCAGGAGGCCGTCGCCAGCGCGCACGAGCAGTACATCTCAAGCCTCTACAGTTATAATTACGCGAAAATTTCCCTGGTTCGTGCTCTAGGTATTGCTGAACAGGGCGTCAAGGAATTTTTCAGAGGAAAATGAACATGGCGGAAGGAAACCCACCTCGTCCATTGCCTGAGACCTACAACGACTCCACGGAGAATTCTGCGACCACGAGAGAGCGCACGCCGCCAGTGCGTCGAAGTCCCAAACACCGCAGAAACATCATTATTCTGGCGGTTATCCTGGTAGTGATTATCGGCGGCCTGTTCCTGTGGCGCTACTTGAGCAGCTATGAATCGACCGACGACGCTCAGGCCGATGTTCACCTCTATCCTGTCAGCGCACGGGTTTCCGGTTATGTGATACGGGTCAACGTAGACGACAACCAGTGGGTGGAGAAAGGTACGGTGCTGGTAGAGATTGACCCCAAAGACTATGAGGTCGCAGTAGCGCAAGCGCAAGCCAATCTTGGCAATGCCGAAGCAACCGCCAAATCGCTGAATATCACGGTCCCCATCACCTCGGTAAATTCTTCAAGCCAGTTGCGGTTCACCGCGTCCGGCATCGAAGATGCTAAAGCCGGTGTTGAGGCCGCGGAGAAGCAACTGAGCGCTGCGCACGCCCAACTGGAGGCGGCTGAGGCGAACGACGTGAAAGCGCAAGATGATCTCCAGCGCTACAAGTTATTGGTCGATAAGCGGGAGGTATCGGCGCAAATTTACGATCAAGCATTAGCCGCGGCCCGATCCAGCACAGCGACGGTTGTGGCAGCCCGTGCCAGCGAGTCCGCGGCGGAACAATTCGTTCAACAGGCCCGGAGCCGTCTGACGCAAGCCCAGGCGAACTACCAATATGCACAGACCGGTCCGCAGCAAGTGTCCTCGACCAAGTCTCGCGTACAAGCGGCGATCGCGGACATCGAGCAAAAGCGTGCGCTGCTGGAGCAGGCCAAACTGAATCTCGCATACACGAAAATCGTTGCTCCGGTCACGGGTGAGGTGAACAAGACAGTGGTGGTTGGAATGAACGTGCAGGACGGGCAGCAACTCCTGACCGTGGTGCCTCTCGATGAGGTGTGGGTCACGGCCAATTTCAAAGAGACCCAGCTGAGGCACATGCGAGTTGGACAGAAAGCAGAAATCCACGTGGATTCAAGCGGGCGGACTCTAAAGGGCCATGTAGATAGCATTGCGGGCGCAACCGGCCCGCTATTCAGTTTACTTCCGCCGGAGAATGCAACTGGGAACTACGTGAAAATTGTGCAGAGAGTTCCGGTAAAGATCGTTCTCGAACCGGGAGAGAACCGGGATCGGCGGCTGCGACCGGGCATGAACGTAGTCCCTGACGTGTATCTGCAATAGGGTCCGCTCAAGACTTCTTTCAATGAGTACGGCTGCACTCACACTCGAACAAGAGGTTTGGAAGCCCAAGTACAATCCTTGGCTCATTGCTGTGGTCGTGGCTCTCGCGGCCTTCATGGAGGTGCTGGATACCAGCATCGCTAACGTTGCCTTGCCATACATGGCTGGGAATCTGGGCGCGAGCAACGACCAGAGCACGTGGGTGCTGACTTCGTACCTGGTTTCGAATGCGATCATTCTACCGATCAGCGGCTGGCTCGCGGGCGCCCTGGGGCGCAAGCGCTTTTTCATGATTTGTTTGACTGTTTTCACCGTGAGCTCTTTGCTTTGCGGTATCGCGCCGAGTCTGGGTTTTCTTCTTTTCTTCCGTGTATTGCAAGGCGCGGGCGGCGGCGGGCTGCAGCCCATGGCTCAAGCCATTCTAGCGGACACGTTTCCACCACAAGAGCGGGGCCTGGCATTTGCCCTGTACGGCATCACGGCGATTATGGCGCCGACGATCGGGCCAACCTTGGGCGGGTGGATTACCTTTAACTATTCCTGGCGCTGGATTTTCTTTATCAATCTGCCAGTCGGAGTGATTACGTGGTTTCTGGTGCGGCGCTTTGTCGAAGATCCTCCGTATTTAGCCAAGCTCAAGGCGGCCGGCGTCAAGTTGGATTACATTGGCATCGCTCTGCTGGCACTTGGCATTGGAGCGTTGCAGGTGCTGCTCGACAAGGGTCAGGAAGATGATTGGTTCGGCTCTCGCTTTATCACGACCTTAATCGTGGTATCGACCATCAGCTTGATCTCGTTGGTGATTTGGGAGTGGTATCAAAAGGCGCCGATCATCGACATGCACATGTTCAAGAACTTTAACTTTGCGGGTTCGAGCCTGATGATGTTCATGCTCGGAATCATGTTGTTCAGCAGCCTGGTGCTGATGCCGCAGTTTTTGCAGACACTTGTGGGTTATACCTCGCAACTGGCGGGCCTGGCGCTTTCGGCCGGAGGCCTGGTTTTGCTGGTCGAAATGCCGATCATGGGTCAGCTGACAACGAAGATTCAGGCGCGTTACCTGATTGCCTTCGGCTGGCTTTCGCTATCTATCGCTATGTTCTATTCCACTACCCGGATTGACTTGCTGATCAGCTTCAGTGCTGCCACATGGTTGCGTATAGCGCAGGTCATTGGGTTGGGATTTCTGTTCGTTCCTATTTCGCTGGTGGCGTACATCGGAATTGCGCCGGAGAAAAATAACGCGGTCGCCGGCATCATCAATTTCATGCGCAACATGGGAAGCAGCGTGGGAACGTCGATGGTCACCACACTGATTGCGCGGCGCTCGCAATTCCATCAAGCGAGGTTGGTGGAAACAGTCCGCGTCGACAATCCCAATTTTGTGAATTCCGCGAATGGTTTGGCTAAGCACCTGGCGGCGGCTGGCGTGGGCAAGCATGAAGCGCAATTGACGGCATACGCCCAAATTTATCAAGCCGTGCAAGCGCAGGCAGCCAGCCTGGCATACATCGATACTTTCATGGTTCTTTGCGTGGGCGCGGGGATCATGTTCTTTCTGGCTTTTCTTTTGAAGAAGAATGATCCCGGAGCTGGTGGCGTGAGGGTGGCGGAGTAATTATGAATCTGATGGGGATGCGATAAGAGTCAGAGATATGCTGGAAGTTAAACTCATTCTTTGCCCAGTGGATTTCTCAGAGTTCTCGATCAGGGCGTATCACCATGCGTTATCGCTCGCTGAGCATTATCGAGCCAACATAGTGGTCCAGAATATTGTCGAGATTTGGCGTTATCCTTATGCCGACTATGTTGCCTCGCAGGGAGACTATCAGGGGTTTTGCCGGGCGCTGCGCGAGGGCGGTGCGGAGAGGCTGCGGGAATTCGTGAAGCAGCACCCGCACAATGAAGTTCAGCCGGAGCTCGTGGTGAACGAAGGCAAAGCTGCAGATTGTATTTTGTCGTTTGCGGAAGCGCGGAAAACGGACCTGATAGTCATGGGGACTCACGGGCGCCGAGGGTTTGATCGCATGGTCTTGGGATCAGTGGCCGACCGGGTGATGCGCCGGGCTCCCTGCCCGGTTCTGACGATTTGTAAGGCACCGGAATCCATTGCGGGCGAAGATCAGCACCTTGCACATCACTTGAACCGGATTCTTTACTGCACGGATTTCTCTGACAATTCAGAGCCCGCTTTGCACTATGCGGTTTCCGCCACGGAAGAGTACGACGCCGAACTTACCCTGCTCCACATACTCGAGGAGACTTCAAGTGCGGCTCAGAAGGACCAAGCCATCGCAAGAGCAACACTGCAACTCGATAAACTGATTCCGTCGGAGGAACGCGGTAGGCTTAAAATTAAGACAGTGGTGCGTATGGGGAAGCCATACCAGGAAATCATTCAATTTGCGGAAGCAGAACAAATCGACATGGTGGCTATGGGAGTAAGCGGCCGCGGGGCCTTGGATCGCGCGGTATTTGGTTCGACAACTTATCGGGTGATACAGTTGGGACCTTGCCCGGTTCTTGCTGTTCACGCTTGAACGTTGGACGTAGATTTCGATGCAAATGATCAAAATCATCACCATCGAACGAGAGTACGGAAGTGGTGGCGGCGAAATTGCTCAACTGCTCTCCCAGCAGCTTGGCTGGAAACTTTGGGATCAGCTGCTGACGGAGGAGATCGCCCGCCTTGCTGAATGTCCCAAGGCAGTTGTCGAGCGTCGAGAAGAACGTACTGATCCGCTCTACTACCGGCTGTTCAAATCCTTTTTGCGCGGCAGTTACGAAGGAAGCATCAATGCGCACAAACTCAAAGTGGTGGATAGTGAAAGCATTTTGAAAATTACACAACGGGTGGTTGAGCATGCGGCGAAAACCGGAAACTCCGTCATCGTTGGCCGGGGATCGCAGCACTTTCTCAGGAACCGCCAGGACGCGCTGCGTGTATTCCTCTACGCTCCGCGAGAAGATAAGGTAAGGCGCCTGATAGCTCGCGGCAAGAGCGAGGGGGAAGCCGAACAGCTCGTGGACACGGTTGACCGGGAACGCGCCGATTTCATTCAGAGATATTTCAACGTGGAATGGCCCGACCGCGCCATTTACCACACCATGATCAACACCGCGATCGGCGATCAGGCGGTCATTCGCATGATTCTGGATTTCATGAAATCTCTCGACGCAAAAATCACTGCTTAAATTCGACGACGCGCTCGATGCCCGCTCAACCAAGATTGATTTCGTTCCGAACAAGCAAAAGCCGGAGCGCTTCGGCTCCGGCTTCGCGATCTGAGTACACCGCTTTCACTTAAGTGCGATTACAACTTTGTCGTGCCCGCTTGAGGGACCTTTAGCCAGCTGCAGTTCCTTCGTCAGGTCCTGCTCGTGCCGGGAGGCCGGGACGATCATGGCTGCGCCCGAATCCTTCCAGACTTCGGAGAGGAAGTATTGGGTACCGATGCGGTGGAACACCAACTTGCTCTCGCCGGTACGTGAACCGTCGCGTCTGGCGATCGACATTGCTGCTGCGCTGGTCTCGCGGTTCTGGATCATTATCTCGTACGGGCTTTGGCTTAGAACCTTGACTTCGTAAGTTCCTGCCGGCAGCTGCGCCGTGCCAACGTTGAAGGCGAAAGGCACGTCGGCCTTCGCGAAGGACTGAGCGTAGGCGCCGGTTACGTTGAACATCAGCGACATGACCACCAGCGACAGGATAGCGATAAGGTTGCGTTTCATGACACCCTCCCCTTGGGGCTCCTTGCAGTGGAACCCTGACTGAATTTGTCTCTAGAAGTCTTCAGCGCCTTGGCTGAGTACTGCTGTGACGCTTTGTGTTAAGGCAAGCGTGGTGCCAAGTTAAGCCGCCATTGTCCGTTGGAAAATTCTTCTGCGTTTGCAACAAGATGTGTTCTGGGCGACCGCGCCAACTTGTTCTACCGGCCGACCTGCGGTAGCCGATCGGTTACCCGCGAGAACCGGCAGGTTCCCACGCACCGACGATTCGCTCAGGGGCGGTGGGGCATGATTCGATTAGACGACCCGTCATGCGCAAACTCGGCTAGACTGTTCCGCAGGAGGGAGCCTTGCTGAATCCGAGGTTGGTGGCGATGTCCGGGCCGCTGGAAGGAACGGTCCGCACCTTAACCAACGGGCCGCTGTCTCTGGGCCGGGATACCGCCAACCAAATCATGATCGGCGACTCGGCCGTTTCGCGAAAGCACTGCACGATCAGCCAAGTATCACCGGACGTCTATGAGATCTCCGACCTCGAGAGTCACAACGGGACGTTCGTTAACGGGATTCAAATAGGCCGTACACCCCTTCGGCACGGAGACCGGATTCGCGTCGGAACCAGCGAGTTTGTGTTCCTTACCGGTGAAGATAAGGATACGGATGATGGCGCGCAGTCATCGGGTGTTGGCACACCAACTACCAGCGGCACGCTAACAGCGGTGTTCCTCGATCAGCGTTCCGGCTTACCTCCGAATCCATCAGGCATAGGCCGAATGGCGCGCGACCTTACGGCCTTTTTCAAAATTGCCAACCTCGTCAATTCCTTTCACGATGTGGACACATTGCAGCGCGAGTTGCTGGCGCTCATTTTCGAAGTGATCCCTGCCGCACAAGGCGCAATCGTGTTGCAGAGTAACGCAAGTGACGAATCCAATTCCCCCTGCAAGTGGAGCCGAGACGGAGATCCAGAGCAAAAAATGGTTATCCGTCAAGAGTGGGCGCAACGCGCCATGTGGGAACGCTGCGCTGTTTTCACACCGCCTTCTACGACGTCGGATGAACATGTGTTGTGCGCGCCCCTGGTTGGAGTGGAAAACATTCTCGGTGTGATCTACCTGACTGCGGCGGCGACCTCACCAGCATTCGGCGAGGATCACGCGTTTTTTCTGAGCTCGGTTTCCCGCATTGCCGCGGTCTCGCTGGAGAACCTTTTGAAGCTCGATTCTCTGCGGGCCGAGAATCAGCGGCTCCGAGGGGACGTTGGAGAAGACAGCCTGATCGGAGAGAGCCGGGCGATGTCGCGTGTCACAGAATTTATCGGACGAGTGGCAAAAGGCGAATCGACGGTCCTCATTCGCGGGGAAAGCGGAACTGGCAAAGAGCTGGTGGCCCGCGCCATTCATGCCAACAGCTTGCGTCTCAACAAGCCATTTGTCGCCATCAACTGCGCTGCGATTCCGGAAACATTGCTGGAGAGCGAACTATTTGGCCACGAGAAGGGAGCTTTCACCGGCGCGGCGACGACTAAGAAGGGCAAGTTTGAGACTGCAGAGGACGGAACCTTGTTGCTCGACGAAATCGGCGAAATGGCTCCGCTGCTGCAGTCTAAACTTCTGCGGGTCTTGCAACAGCGTGAGTTCGAGCGGCTCGGGGGCACCCGCCTGCTGCCGTTTAATGCGCGTGTCATAGCTGCGACCAACAAAAATCTGGAGCAGGCGATGAAGGCTGGTGAGTTCCGGCAAGACCTCTATTATCGCCTCAATGTCGTTTCGCTATCGCTGCCCCCGCTGCGCGAGCATCACGAAGACATTCCTAAGTTGGCTTTGCATTTTGCCAATAAGTTTGCGGCGAAGAGCAAGCGTAGTTTCAAGGGGATTTCGGCGGAGGCGCGTTCCCTGCTGATGCAATACAGCTGGCCCGGCAATATTCGCGAACTCGAAAACGCTATCGAACATGCAATCGTGCTGGGACTGACCGACGAGATTCTGCCTGAAGATCTTCCTGAAGCTCTGCTGGAAGAGCGATCGTCAGACATGACGGCGGCGCTGTATCACAACACGCTCAACCAGACCAAGAAGCAGTTGGTAATCACCGCAATGGGCAATGCGAAAGGAAATCACATCGAAGCCGCACGGCTTTTAGGAATCCATCCCAAGTACCTGCATCGGCTGATCAAGAATTTGAATTTGAAATCCGAAGTGAAGCGCTTGGGATAACAATTGTCGCCGTCGTACTAATAGAAGTGGGAAGCTACTTCGAGCGCCGGCCCAACCACTCGTCAATTTTGGGCCACGTGCGTTTGTTGGCGCCGCTTCCTGCCATGATTCCGATGTGTCCGCCGGGAACGCTGAAAAGTTCTTTGTCTTTGCTGCTCACCTTGGTCAGAATGGCTTTCGATTGGCAGGGAGGCGTGATGTGGTCGCCCTCCGCGATTACCGTCAAGAGGTTGGCTCGGAGGCGGCTCAGATCGACTCGCCCGCCCCGGATCATCATCTCTCCCCGCATCAACCTGTCGTTGCGGTAGAGGTCGACGATGAGTTGCCGGAATACGCCGCCGGCCAGAGGGATGTTATCGGTCACCCATGTGTTCATGGCTTGCCAGGCTTCAATAACCTGAGGATTCTCGATGTTGTCCCACAGCTTCAAGTAGTTGATTATGTAATTCTCTACCGGCTTGAGCGCCTTGGCGCCATAGTCAATCATTTCTCCGGGCATGTTGCCGAACGCGCCCAGTACCTGGTCCACGTTGAAATAGCGTTCGTCGGTCCAGCGGGCGAAGGTGAGAGCTTCTTTGTTTGAGAAGTCCAGCGGAGCGGTCAGTAAAATTAGATTTCGCAGCCCATCGTCCGGCCGCAGCGCTGCATAAATCGTAGTGAGGATCGCGCCGATGCACCAGCCGAGCATGCTGAATTCTTCTACTCCGGCGATCGATTTTAGCTTGCGGATCGCCCGTGGCATGTACTCGAGGGTGTAGTCGTCGAACTTCAGGTTCTTATCTTCCGGGCCGGGAGCTCCCCAGTCGAGCAGGTAGAGGTCATAGCCGCTCTTGACCATAAACTCCACGAAGCTGTGGCCCGGTCGAAGATCAAGAATGTAAGGCCTGTTCATGAGCGCGAACACCATCAGCAGGGGGACCGGGTGGCGCTGCTCTTTCGGTACGACGGGAATATAGCGATACAGCTTTGCCTTGTTGAGAGCCCATACCAGCTCTTTAGGAGTTTGAGCAATGGCGGTTCGCGTCGTCACTGCTTTGTTAAACGCGGTCAGTTTCCCGACGAGATCCGTAAACGGATCGATGACAACTGTAGCGTGTTCCATTGCTACTACGCCCCCTTGGGTTTGCGCTTGCTTTTCTTGGGTGACCCTGACATCGGCCTTCTATTTGCAGCAGGCTTGGTGTAACTCTCGATCCGATCCAGCTTGGCATCCATGTCGTCGAGCCGCATTTCAATATTAGTGACTCGGTCTGCCAGCGACACGAAATCTGCCCGCGACGGCATGCTCAATTGCTCGAGCACGCGCAACATTGCTTTCTCCACAGCCTCTCGAAAAGGTGAAGACGCCGACAGATAGGTCTCAAGGATGGTCCCGCTGGTTCTGGCGTAAGCATCCGTATTGACGGTTTCTACCATTGCCTTCGCCCAGGCATCGAGGTAACTATCCCGCATATCACGGAAAGCATCCATAGGATCGGGAGGCTTTCCGTTTGCCGCTTGTTCATCCGCCATTTGCAACTCCCTCTGCTGCGAAGCGCGACTCGAAGACAGCCGTAGACCACCCGACTGTTCATCAAATCGCAGTATACAACTCGCCTACGCGGCTACGACACTCTTGAATGGCTTGGAGACAATGTCAAGCATCGTCTTTTGAGTCTCGATCAGAGCGTCAACGCCATTTTGAAACGCGTCGGCGGCAGGATTGTTAGCAATGCGGAACTGCTTCTTGGCAGTTTCGCAGGCTGTTTCATGCTGCTCCGCATAATAATCAAGAGCTTTTTTTTGCGTTGCAACAGAATACTCGACCGACTGCTGGAACAGGCCCGTCACGCCTTCAGCCACCTTGCCTGCCAGATTTGCGCGTTCTTGCGCGAGTCCGGCCACGACATGGCTTTGCTCCACGACGAGATCGATAGCGCCTTTCTGGGTTTCGACAAACCGGTTGAATGACTGCCCAGCCAGATCGAACAAAAACGATCCCGGCGTCTCTGGGATATAGGAAAAAGCCTTCTTGCAGGCATCGACCAATTCGCCGTTCTGTTCAGCGGCGATGTCCAACGATTTCTTCTGGAGTTCCGCCAGGCGGTCTACGTTCTTGGTGTACTGGGGAAAGAAGACCTCGGCGACGCCGTTTTTCTTGGCTGCTTCCGCAGCGCTTTTGGTTGACTTCTTGCTTGTGCTCATGTTCTGCTCCTTAGTAGAGATTTTAATTCTTATGCTGCACTATATGCTGCATTGCAGCATACGCTAATATTAATCTCTTTTGGCTGCATGTCAAGCGAAAAACGAGAAGAAAATGAACCGAACAACTGTGGTCATCAAGAAATACGGGAACCGCCGTCTTTACGACACCACCCACAGCCGGTACATCAATCAGGACGAGGTAGCTGAGATGGTGCAGAAGGGGCACGACGTGCAGGTAGTTGACGCCGCGACAGGCGAAGACCTGACTCGTCTGGTGCTGACGCAGATCATCGTGGAGCACGCCAAAGAACCGGATTCGGCTTTTCCCTTGGATATCTTGCGGCAGATGGTTGTCGCTAGTGGCAAGGCAGCGCAGGAAAATACCCTGAAGTACACCAAGGCCGTGCTCGATATGTACCAAAGCGCCTACCGGGCGATGTCGCCTCCATTGAATCCTTTCGAATTCATTCAGGCGCCGACGGGAGCTCATTCCGCTGTTTCATCCGCGGGGGCACCGACGGAATCCGCAGGCCGCGCCGTTCGACCGAAGAAAGATGAGACTACCGAGGTCGACGAACTGAAACAGCGTATAGAAGAGCTGGAGTCGCTGGTCTCGGGAATAGGAGCTAGACGAACGGAGCGGAAGCGCAAGGGAAAGTCGCGCGCAAGCCGTTGAACTAGGTTCTTGTCGTGAGCAAGAGAGACCGGATCCCTCGCCTTGCTCAGGATGACAAATACTGTAATAGGCACAGCGGCACCGAACACTTCACTTCAATCATCGTGGGCGGCTACGCCACCATGATTTTATCGAACGGATCATTGTCATCTGTCCGCGCGGTACTAATCACCGCCCGGGTTTCATAGTGCTCCTCCAGCAATGCATCTTGCAGCCGGACGAGGAGAGTCTGCAACTTTTCCCGGTCATCCGCTCGATTGTTGATGTCGCGACAAAGTCGCCGGACTTTCTCGTGAATGCAAGAATCTACTTTGGCCATATGTCCACTCCTTCGGCCGAGCGGACGAAGCGCATGGGAAGCCACCTCGATCCGATACCAATACCTTATCCACGCCCGGGCTTGTGCGGAAACTCAAAATGGAAATTCACACTATCCAAAAAACTTCTGCTGGCGACCCCTGTTGCGGACGAGCCAGTCTTGGGGCTGTTCGTCGCCCGTGATGTATCTCACCATCCAAAGTGACGGCTGTCACCAATTCCTCCGCGCCAATCAAATAGACTTTCGACAGCAGCTGGTTTCCCTTATTTTTTTATGAACCAGTTGGGAAGTGTACTCGAAACAGGAAGGGGATTGATATGAGCCACGAAATCGGATCCAATTCATCTTTTTCGAATCAGATCGCAACTGGAACGCGCGTCACATCATATGACTCAGGATATGAGCACAGCCTCGATCGCTATGTCGACGTCAACTTGCTTCTGCAGAACGCGGAAGAACAGGAAGACAAGACTCCCGCAACTTTCGCCGAGGCCGCGTAGTTGTATTGCCCAGAGCTAGAAGTGGAAGCCTCCGCCACAAATGAGAACCTCGCCGGTCACGTAATCGGACAGCGGCGAGCAGAAGAAGAGGACTGCGCCCGCAGCCTCAGCAGGCGTGCCTAGCCTGCCCAGTGGACAAGCAGTTTTCACCGACTCCAGCATTTCCGCCTGCACACCAATACGGATCGCGTGTCCGCGCATCTCGATGTTAGAGTTCTCACCCGTGAGCGGCTGAGTCAGGCGAGTTTCGATTAACCCGAAACCGACAGCATTAACGTTGACGTTGTAGCGGCCCCATTCCTTTGCCAGGGTTCGCGTGAGTCCAAGCACACCCGCTTTTCCAGAGGAATAGCCGGCCTGTCCCGGGTTGCCGTCCGTACCCGCAATCGAGGTAATGTTAACCACCTTTCGCATTACTTGCTTACCGGCGGCAATTTCACGTTTGCCAGTTTCACGAATATACGACGAGGCCGCACGCAACAAACGAAAAGGCACGACCAGATGGATTTCAAGCATGGCCTGAAATTGCTCATCGGTAGTTTTTTGAATTACGTTGTCCCAGCTGTATCCGGCATTATTCACGATAATGTCGATGGACCCGAAAGCATCCAAAGTGCTCTGAACGAGCTTGTCGGGAAAGCCAGGTTGGGTGAGATCGCCGGCGAAGACTTCAACGCGCCGTCCGATGGAGCCCAGCAAATATTTGGTCTCCCGCAAGGCGGTATCGTCCAGATCGTTCACCATTACTGCGGCACCGCATTCCGCCAGTTTTTCCGCAATCGCCCGGCCGATGCCGCGGCCCGAGCCTGTTACCAGGGCTGTCTTACCATCAAGAGTAAAGGACATTCGTGATTTCCTCTATTTGCTGCGCTGCAGCGAAGTAATTGCTGCACCGCATCATTAAAACACAGAATGCCCCAAAACAACAGTGACTGACGTCACGTCTGGCTGCACCACATTACATGTGGTAGCCGCCATTGACGTTCAACTCTTGTCCGGTGATATAGTCCGCGTCCGCCGCCAGGAAACCTGCGGCCTTTGCGATTTCCTCGGTCGAAGCGAAGCGCCCGAGGGGAATCTTAGCCTTAATCTGAGCAGCAATTTCTTCGGGAATGGCCTCGACCATTTCTGTAGCGGTGAATCCGGGTGCAATCGCATTGGCAGTGATGTTGAACTTGGCCATCTCCAGCGCCAGGGTCTTAGTGAAAGCGATGATCCCGCCCTTACTTGCAGAGTAATTTGCTTGCCCGAAAGCGCCCATCTGTCCGACCACCGAGCTGATGTTAATGATCCGCCCGAACCTCTGGTTGATCATGGCCGGTAGGACAGCGCTGGTGCAGTAAAAGGTGCCGTTAAGGTTGACGTTGATCACTTCCGCCCAGTCATCCTCAGTCATCTTGCGCATTGAACGGTCACGCGTGATGCCGGCGTTGTTGACCAGGATATCGAGCCGCTGCCACTTATCCAGCACTTCCTTCACAATCCGGCGAGCTTCCCCCTTTGTCGACACGTCACCTTGAATGACCAGACATTCAACGCCCAATTCCCGAATTTCTGCAGCCGCGCTCTCGGCATGGGTGGAATCGGACCTATAGTCAAGCGCAATGTTTGCGCCGCGCCGCGCCAGTTCGAGAGCGATCGCGCGACCTATGCCTCGCCCTGCGCCGGTAACCAGTGCAACCTTTCCTACCAATGAGTGCGCTCCATTTCCGTTGCTTCCATTGTTTTCCATAGATGTATTCCTTTCCTGAGAGTTGCAATGCACGATTGCCGGATCCACCCGCATCACTACATACCCGCCCACCGCACCGGCGCCGAAGCCGGGAGCGAAGACGCGCAGTGGCCGGTCGATTCGTCCTTCGCGCACCGCGTCGTGAATGGCCAGGAGGATGCTCGCAGAGGAAGTGTTCCCCACTCGCTCGATGTTGAAGTAGAGCCGGTCGGCGGCCACACCTGCCGCTTTCGCCAGATCGAGGACCATGTTTTTGTTGGCTTGATGTGGGATGACCAGATCGATCGCGTCCATCAGCGTGCCCTCACCACCATCCGGGTGCGGCAGCGCCTTCAGTTCACCGATCATTTGCACGAGGTAGCGCTTCGCCAACATCTTCACTTCGGGTCCGTATACGGTGATGTTGTTATCAAACTCCGGGTTCGGCCAAATGATGGAGTTCACCTCGGACCACGGGCCGCTAGCGTAAGTCTGGTAGACCTCGATGTCGCTTGCGGCCCCGGCGGGCGCCGGACCCAGTACCATGGCTGCGGCTCCGTCTCCGAAGATCATCCGCGAGGTTCGGACTGTTCCAATTTTGTCTGAAAATTTTTCCGCGCACACGACGATGACTGGCCGTTCGATCTCCTGCAACACGCGCACGGCTTCGCCGATGCCGTAAGACATGCCCGCACAGGCCGCGATAATGTCGCAGGATGAGTGAGTCTGCTGCAGACCCAACTCTCCCGACAACCATGTCGCAATGGATGGAATGAGAGTAGTGCTGGTACAACTGCAGAACAATACAGCTCCGATCTCCGAGGGTTTGCGGCCCGATTTTGTCAGCGCCGCTCGCACTGCCAGCAGAGACATGTCTTCGAGACTCAGTTCGCTGTAGCAGCGTGATTCAATGCCGGTTTTTCCGGAAATATCTTCTTCGGTCATGCGCGACCAACAATAAGCATGGTTGCTGATGAGGTCTTTATTAGTGCAAGGCATTTCGCCTTCGTAGACGGCGATGGCCTCCACTCGGGGGAGAACCTTGAAGCGGTCACGCACGATCACGGGCGGGTAGGGCTTTTCAGGGGCACTCAATGCCAAGGTCTCGGGACGGGCGGGCCGCGGCGCATGCGGAAAGTGACCGTTTCCGTTTGCCGAGTGCCCATTTTGTTTCACTCGCCGAAGGAACTGCAGCACATCGCTATTCCGCGGATGGTATGCAATCACGTAATCATCGTCGTGCAGCTTGCCCACCTCCTCACTGCAACTCGTCTTCGGGTCCCAACGGTATTGGTTGTGCAGAATCATCGACTGCCGCATGAGGGCTTCGAGTTCAGGGACCGCGTGGATGCAGTCAATTACGTCGTCGTAATCATAGCCGTGATAATCGCGGTCGTAAGTTGCCAGACGGTAGGTGAGATTTTTGGGATCGGAAAGTATCTCGTCAACCGTAGGTTTTATGCCGCGAAATTCTCCCCCGGCGCCTTGCTTGTTACGAAACACATCCAAGAGGAGGCGGAAACTTTTGTCTTCTGTTTCTTCGTCCCACATTGCTGGCAGTCCGAGATAGCCAGCTTCGATGGTCGCAGCCAGCCCAGTCGCGTTGCGTGGTTTATATACCGGCAGAAAAATATCGTTTCGGTGCCGCGGCAAATCTGCCCAACGCGTGGGCCGCTTTTCGTACATGGTGAGAACGTAGCGTTGAGCCCAGAAGAGATTCAGAGCCAAATCGCGGCAGATTTCGTAGCGGTTTTTATACTCTCCGGCTTGAATGTGGGCGACGATTTCCGCTTCGCCGGGGGCCTTCTCTCCAAAGTCCCGCCGGATAACCGCATTAAACTGGTTGAGTGTTGAGAAGACAGAAAAATCCAGCTCGGGAAAAAAGTTGCAGGGAAATACCATGCGACCATAACGATTAATCACGAACGGTTTGAGCACCATAAAGCGACTCCTTTCGAGCCGGGCGGCCGCTATTCGAACTCAACCAAAACCTGGTGGAGCTTCACCGCATCACCTGACCCTACTTTTACAGATTTAACTTTTCCTGCAATCGGGGCGACAACACTGGTTTCCATTTTCATGGCTTCCAGAACCACGATCAATTCGTCCATCTCCAGTTGTTGTCCGGGCTGAACTGATATTCGTACCACGATTCCAGCCACCGGACTACGGCACACCTTCGACTCATCAGCAGCACCTCCGACAGAAGAATCTCGCCGGGGAGCCGTCGGCAGAAGCACGGATTGAAGCGGTGCGGTGCCTGACGGCAAATTGTTCTCGCCGTCGACATCGGCCTCGACTTCGTACGTCTTTCCGCCAATCACAATTTTGATCTTCAACGACGACCCCTCTCGAGTCCCGCGTTATTCATGGACGAATCGCAGACTGGTGCAGTCATCATTCGTGTCCTCGCTGAGGAAGGTTGTGGGAAGCCTGGATCACTACGCGGCCTTGTTGTGCCCATGAGTTGCCGATTTCGGTTTGTTGCTCCAAAATTCTTATCGACCGAATGTGAACCTTCATACCGATCAAGGCGGTGATCGTTTCAGCGATCTTGCCTAAGGTTTCTGCTGTAATCTCCTCGCAAACCTGCGCCGTTGCTTGAACCCCGGCCGCACCGGGGATTAACTTCTCCGACGGCACCAGTGCAGAGGTAGCAGCATGTTGCACGCCGGCGCTGTGATTGAGAGCCCCAACCTTCGCCGATAGTGCATCGATCTGCTGCTGGAACTCGAGGCGAAGCTCGGTGAGCGTTTGCTTCAGCGCGCGGCGCGAGTGCATTGACACGGCCAACGATGCTGCTGCAATCAACGCGACGATAATTAGGTAAATGTGTTCCATCAGCATGTTCCTAAAGCGGAATCAAGCCATGCTTCTTTGGTGGACGAAGTTCTCGCTTCGAGCTTGACGCTGCTAGCGCGTGCGCCAGGTACTTCGTAGTCTCGGCGGGTTCGATGACGTCATCGACCAGTCGACGGCCAGCGGCCACATACGGATTAGCAAAAGTATTGCGATAACGCTCAATCAGTTCTTTACGACGCCCCACCTTGTTTTCGGCGTCGTCAATCTCATGCCGGAAAACGATTTCCGCAGCGCCTTCAGCCCCCATAACTGCAATTTCAGCCGTAGGCCATGCCACCACGCGATCCGCGCCCAGCGCCTTGCTGCACATCGCGATGTAAGCGCCGCCATACGCTTTGCGCAATACGATGGTTATTTTAGGAACTGTCGCAGCCGAGTAGGCAAAAAGCATTTTCGCCCCGTGTCGAATAATGCCGCCGTACTCCTGCTCTATACCGGGCAAGAAACCGGGCGTGTCGACAAAAGTCACAAGGGGGAGATTGAAAGCGTTGCAGAAGCGCACGAAGCGGGCGACTTTGTCGGATGCATCAATATCCAGAACTCCCGCTAGCACTTTGGGTTGATTTGCGACGAGACCCACAGCCCGTCCCTGTATACGGCCGAAACCAATCACAACATTCGCTGCGAAACCAGGCTGAATTTCGAAGAAGTCGTGCGAATCCAGCACACGCGTGATAACCGCGCGCACATCGTAGGCGATTTTTGGCTCTGCCGGGACTACGGTATTTAAAGTGGGATCGATCTCTGGAGTAAGGTGATAGGGCAGACGAGGAGTTTCTTCCAAATTGTTCGAAGGTAAAAAGCTCAACAAACGACGGCATAGAGACAGCGCGCCGGCATCGTCTTCAGCGATCAAGTGAACCACGCCCGATCGATTCATCTGCGCCGCCGGTCCGCCCAACTCTTCTGCACTAACTACTTCTCCTGTCACCTGCTTGATGACAGATGGCCCAGTGATGAATATCCGGCCACGGCTGGTTTGGATAATGAAATCGGTGAGTGCCGGACTGTAAGCCGCGCCGCCCGCGCAAGGACCGCAGATAACTGAAATCTGCGGAACCGTGCCGGATAATAATGTGTTGTTGTAAAACACGCTTGCGTAGCCGGCTAGACTGTCGATTCCTTCCTGGACTCGAGCACCACCGGAGTCATTGATGAACACGAAGGGGCTCCCAGTCTTCAACGAAGCTTGCATCATTTCTGTAATCTTGGCGCAGTGCACTTCGCCCGCAGCGCCACCGGCCACAGTGAAGTCCTGGCTGGCGAGATGAACCAGCCGGCCATCGACGGTCGCGCAGCCTGTGATCACTCCATCCGCCGGCAGTTCCTTGCCGGCCATGTCGAAGTAAGTAGAACGGTGTTTCGCGAAAAGTCCGACTTCCTGAAAGCTGTCTCGGTCGACGAGATTTTCCACGCGCTCGCGAGCGGTGAGCTTGCCGTCCGCGTGCTGCTTCTCGATTCGTTTCTTGCCGCCGCCTTGCTGGATCAGCGTTCGCTTGAGGCGCAGCGCGGCGATCTTCGTCTCTATCGTCGTTTCCGGTTCGAGAATTGGTTTCGGTTCTGGTGTAAGAATCGGATTCGCCGCCATAACAAACCTCCTCAGAGTTCCTGGGCATCGCCACCGTGACAAGCTCTGGTGACGACGTTGAGACCAGTCCTACTCGTTAAAGACATTGTGCGGGAGGTTTCGGACAGGGACTGTGACTTCAGTCACACGTCTTCGTGATCCGGAGTAATTTTTGGAATCGTTGCGAAAGACCTGAGCTCATGTTTGTGAAGCACCGCACAACATTGGAGCCCAGAGTCTCAATTGATCAGGTCCAGAAACTCGCGAAGGTCAATGAAATTAGGTACAGACCGAGTCGCTATCACGTGCGAATCGACCTGGGTCTAACGGAGTACTTATTCGTAAAATTCGGCTAACTGGCCAGCACTCTTTCCGCTTCCTTAGCGGCCTCGAAGGCGCGCTCCTTCTCCCCAACTTCTGCCAATTGAAGATGCCTGGTCTCGGGAGAGTACAGGAGGCTAACGAAAGTCATGACCGCGCCGGCTGTCAGAACTACGGCGGGCGATAGCCACATATCCTGCTTCTCGATTGCGGCGATAAACGGGATTTTGTGGGCCCACCACACGTAAGCGCTGAACCACGCACCCAGCAGTGCACCGGAAGAGTAGCCAAAACCCACGCCCGCAGCACGCCGTCTGGTCGGGAATCGCTCACAGAGATAGGCTGGAACCACTCCCCACGCCAGTTTGAGCATGGCAGCCATGACAGTGCCTAGGATCGCCATCCAAAGGTTGCGGGCAACTGCGGCGTGATAGAGAACGTAGAAAACCGGGACACCAAACACCACCAAAAAGGCGCAATACCACTGGGTCAGGACTTTTCTGCCGGTTCGATCCGAAAGCCAACCATAAAAGTTGTAGCCCAGGAACGCCATGAACAATGCGAAGCCGTAGATCAAGCTATAGGTCGTGGTGCCGAAGCCACGTCCTTTCAGGGTCAGAATATTCGGCAGGAATCCGTATACCGAGTAATCGGTAAGAAACAGGCCAGTCATAAAGAAGAATACCTGGAGGAAGTCAAAAAGCTGAGGTGGCTTAAACAGGTTCAAGAACGGAGATTTTTCGATCTTGCCGTGCGTCTTTGCGTTCTCGAATTCCGGTGACTCATGGAGATTACTCCGAATATAAAGAGCCAGAAAAACCGGAACGACTCCGGTCATGAAAACGATTCGCCAGCCGTAAGCGAGCATTGCCTCTTTGGTTGTCAGGAACGAAACCAAAGCAAAAACCAACGAGCCGAAAACATATCCCAATGGAAAGCCCGATTGAATGAAGCCGCCAATTTGTCCGCGTTTCTTTTGGGGAGCATATTCGATGGCGAATGTGTGACCCACGGCGTATTCACCACCAAAGAAGACTCCCATCAGCAAGCGGAGAGTGCAGAAGATAACATAAGACCAGACGCCAATCTGAGCGTAGGTCGGCAACAAGCCACCAAGGACGGACATGATGCCGACGCCTCCAATGGTGAAGACGAGAAGGAACCTGCGGCCAATCTTGTCGGCATAGCGTCCGAATAGCGCGGAGCCAATCGGCCTTGAGGCCATCGTAATCGAGTAACTAAAGACGATCACAATGTACTGCCAGGCTGCGCTGCCTTTTGGAGAAATGAAAACCTTGACCAGAATTGGAGCCATGATCAAAACCAACGCCATGTCATAGGCGTCAAGCATGAATCCCAGAAACTGGGAAATCATGGCCATCTTTGCATCTTTGGTTAGTTGTTGCGATTCGAGCATAAAAGCTCCTGGAAGAGAGGCGTCGGGAGTGATGCGGCTAGATATATAACACGCTTGTCGGAGCCACATTGCAATCTGCATCACAGTTGGCTGTGACCCCCATCACAAATTGATAGCCGATTCAAGGTGTTAGCGACAATAAAAATTTGGCGGAGTGGGATTCTGTATCCGCTTCAGTGCTGATTTTGTCGTGTGCTTAGCTCACCCCCAAGCGCGAGGCATTCGCGGGATCGCGCCGGCCGAAAATCAAGCGACGGCGGAGTTCATCAGCGGAGTAAGCGACTACTTGAGATCGTTCACCAGATACAGATCGGAAAGCGTCCGACCGTATTCGTAGACGTAATTGTTGCCGTCGGGAGTGATGAGGACGGAGCTGATATCGGTGACGCCGGAGACGTCCGGAGGAACCAGCTTCTTCCAGAACTGTTTGCGGCCGGTGGTCAAGTCCAGCCGGTTCACCGTCGTGGGAACCTCGCCGAGACGATAGACAAACAGCGAGCGGCCGTCGCTTGTCCACGTGATGGGAGCTTCTCCAACCTCAAGCCCAGTAATCGGATGAATCTCGCCGCTTTCCAAAGCAAGTATTGAGGGCTTCTGGTCAGGAGCAACGATCGCCACTTGCTTGCCGTCAGGAGAGATGGTGAACAAGCTTGCGTTCACACCTTCGGCTGTGATGGCCTTGGCTGGACTGCCATTCAGATCTTGCACGTAAAGCCTGACGCCTTTCCCCGGTTCATCGGCGGAGAACATCATCCTCTTTCCGTCAGGAAACCAGTGTGCATCGAGACGATTGATTTGATCATGCGTCAACTGCTTCGATTCTCCTGCGCCCGTGGGAAGCAGGGTGAACTGCACGGGAGGTTTAGGAAGACCCGACAACACCCATCTTTGATCGGGCGAAAGCGCGAAACTGGTCCCATCGCCGAGCCGGATGGCCGGTGAGCCATCGGTACCACGCAAGTAGCTGGAATAATTTTCGCCTCCCGCTTCCCCGGATTCGGTGAATAATAGCTTCTTGCCGTCAAAGGAGAGATCCTTGGGCGCCGACCAGTCTAACCAGGAAAGGTCGCGCTCCTTGTTGTTTTCACCTGTCATTCCAACCATGCCAACGCGAGGCACATCACGTGTGATTAGAACGCGTCCATCCCTCGCAACGTCCTGGAGCGTCAACGTGCCCGGTTCCCGCGCCAGAAGCCGCTCTTTCCCCGAAAGATTTACGGCGGAAAGATAACGTCCGTAGCCCAGCCGGGTGCTGGAAAACCAGATTTCGTTTCCACTCGGCGACCAACCCAATCCCCAAGCCGTCTCCCAGCCAGTGGACAACGTCTTCTTCTTACCCGAGAGGTCAACGACTGCGATTGATCCTGCATCATCCCTGCGCACGGGATGCTCAATGAAAGCGACTAAATCCCCTTTGAGACTGACTCGAGGATGGCTGAGCCATCCTCCCGTTTGGTACAGCACTTTTCCAATCGGGTATTCGAGTCGGCTCAATCCGCCGAACTCACGCACGACGGCAAAGTTGGATCCGTCCGTCGACCAGTCCGCCCACTGCACATTCTCGAGCACCTCGCGGGGAGCGCCGCCGCCTAGCGGCACTCTGCCCAACGTACCTTCATTGATGTAGGGATCGACATTGTGACTGTTCAGCAGAAAAGCCATCTCACCATCGGGTGAGATCGACAACACCTCAGCTCTGGTCAACCCAAAGGGACGGGATTCGGGACTGTCGGGACGCGTGATCAGTACTTCGATGGGATTTCCCTCCCAGGCAGCGCTGTAGACGATATTTTTTCCGTCGGGAGCGAAGCGCGCCATGCGGATGGTGCCACCGCGAAATGTCAGCTGGTGATAAGTAGGCGGAGTAATGCTTGATGCCAGCCCTTCCCGCTTCCCCAGCAAATATGCTCCTGCAATAAGCGCGAGGGCGGCGATGGCCGCAGCCACCGCGGCGACTCGACTACGGCTTACCTTGCCTGCGGCAATCGACGGCAACGTCGAGGCCGCAGGTTGTGTGGCGATGCTGGTGCTCGGGTGCGAATCAGATTCCCGCCGCAAACGCTGCAGGTCGACGCGAAAATCGGATGCAGTCTGGTACCGCAACTTCGGATCTTTTTCCAGGGCTTTGTCGAGGATCTCTTCGAGTTTCAGCGGAAGTTGAGGATTGAGTTGGACCGGCGGCAAGGGATCGCGATTGAGAATCCCGTCGAACACTGCGGCACTGGTGGAACCGGAAAACGCCTGCCGCCCCGTAGACATTTCGTAAAGGACGAGCCCGAGAGAGAACAGATCGGTGCGCCGGTCCAGATCCTCGCCCATGGCCTGTTCTGGCGACATGTAAGCGATGGTCCCTATCGCCATGCCGGGGTTGGTCAAGAGCTGCGCGTCAGCGGCTGTTGCCATCGAATCGGTGGCGCCAGCGTCGTGTCCGGAATGCGCTTCGGCGGTGTATTTTGCCAAGCCAAAATCCAGGACCTTCGCTTGTCCGGTGCGAGTTATAAAAATGTTCGCAGGTTTGATATCGCGATGAACGATACCTTGTGCATGCGCCGCGTCAAGAGCATCCGCAACTTGGCCTGCGATATCCAGCACTTCGGTCAGACGCATCGGCTTTCCCTCGATGCGGTGCTTCAGCGTCTGCCCGTCGACGAACTCCATCACAATGTAGGCAGATCCGTTTTCTTCGCCGATATCATAGATCGTGCATATGTTTGGATGGTTGAGGCCAGACGCGGCCCGCGCTTCACGCCGGAAGCGTTCCAGCGCGGCGGGATCTTTGGCGGAATGCTCGGCCAGAAACTTCAAGGCGACCGTGCGTTGCAGACGCTTGTCCTCTGCCTTGTAGACGACACCCATGCCGCCGCCACCGAGCTTGCTCGTGATCTCGTAGTGGGAAATGGTCTGACCGATCATCCAGGAAGCAATGTTAGGCGGCCACTCTCTTACCGTCAATGCAGATCCGCAATTTCAGCCGAAATCGTCTGCCTTATTTGCCCGTAGTATTCGGAGCCAGCCCCATACGCTGAACCAGGTCTCTGAATCGCTGGTCCGAACGAAGCGTGTCAAAAGCAGAATCAACGTTTAAGAGCGTCCCGAGAGCTACCCGCTCCTCATAGTTGCGCTGTAACGCTTCCAAGGCCTTTTCTTTTTCTCCCGGACGAGCATAAACCTGCGGCGTGTCGAACTCTCCGACGCTTCGCCAGAATTTCTCGTTCTCCCTCTGAATTTGCTGCCAGAATCCCTGGGCTCCTGCTATTGCAAACGCCTTTGAAAGTGCGACCTCCTGAGTCGCGGCAGTCTTGACGCCATCGTCGCCAGCAAGAAGCCGGCCCTTCGTAAGCTCAGTAATGGCATTCTGGTATTCCGTGAGGTGCGAGTATAACCACGCCAAGTGATAGCGCGTTACAAAGAAATCAGGATTCAATTCAATCGCCTTTTTTGAATTGTTCCTCCGCCTGGTCATATTTCCGGGCATAGAAATAGGTCAGACCAAAAACGGTATTGTAGATTCGGGAAAAGGGATCGAGCTGCAATGCCTTTTTCATTTCGTCGATGGCTTGCTCTGACTTTCCGGGAACGGCGTCGTACTGCCACAAAACGGAGTCGCAATGACCAATTCGACGGAAACGGAAAGTTCACGCAGGTAGATTTCGTAGTGATCGACGGCACTAACCAGTCATGGAAATTTCAGACCGGCGAGACCGGAACATATAAGGTCAACGCCGACTGTACCGGGAATGCCAGAATTAACTACAAGGGCAACGACGGGTCGTGGATCGACCTGGAACTGGTGGTCGTAAACCAAGGACGAGAGTTTCGCACGGTTGTCTCAGCTTTATACCGGGGCGGGAACGCGGTGCCGGCGAACATCGGCAGCAGCGGCATGCGCGTGGACAACGCTGACGAAAACGCCCAAACCGCGGCTAGATAACATTCCCCATCTTGACCCCCGTGCTCGCATTTGAGTTTTGCCGCATTACGGGGGTCGCATTTCAATTTGTTTCTCAACGTGATAGTTCCGGCCCGTGATTTGCGCCTATTTAAATGAGACAGAAAACGCCCGGCCTACTTTTCCGAGGCCGAACAAAAGAGGAGACAGCATGAAATCCAGAATCATAACGCTCACCGCAAAAATCAGTTTATTCACTCTGCTGGGATTGTGCCCACTGGCCTGGGGATCTTGGGGCAATTTCATTTCGACAGGAAATGTCCCCGGCTTCGGCAACCCCTCTTGCGCCCATGTCTCGACCGGACACGTAGCATGTGCGGTGCGGAGCAGCCAGTCCACGATCATGGTCAACGAGTTCAATGGCTCAAGGTGGGGAGCGTGGTCGAGCCTGTCCGGAACGGTCAGTTCCGATCCGACTTGCACCAGCGATGGAACCGGCAAAGTATACTGCGCCGCAACGGCAACCAATGGCGACCTCGAGGTGACGGTCCTCAGCAGTGGAGTGTGGAGTGCCCCAACACAGGTGACAGCAGGACTGTATTCGGCACCCAGTTGTGCGGAATACAAATCAGGGCAAGTGCTATGCGCCGCCCGTGGCGCTTCCGGCGGTCTCACATGGTCTCTCTACAACGGTACAACCTGGAAGACATTCGCCAACCTTGCAACCTCTGCCACTTCTGCTCCGAGCTGCACTACCGATAACCACGGTGGCGTGATTTGCATGGTGCTTACAACC
>DASYOD010000110.1:0-30698 GCA_036008085.1 Terriglobales bacterium | reverse complement strand
AGGAACGGTGATGTCACGTTTATCGCGCGCCAGAAAAACTTTGTCTGCCCGCCTGCGAACACAGATGCAACCAGGAGCAGTGACGCCAATTGCAAAGGGGACCAACTATGGTTTGTGAGTCTTGGAAGACACAGCTCGACGCTTATCTCGATGGTGAGCTTTCAGAGGCGGAGATGCGTAGCGTAGACCGCCACGTCCGCAGCTGCCAATCTTGCTCAGTGGATACTGTTGCGCGTGTACAGATGAAGCGCGCGATTCAACTCGCAGGAAGACGTTTCTCCCCCACTACTGAGTTCCGCAAACGCGTGCAGCTGTCCATTGCGCCTAAACCGCGGCGAAACCTGAGTCGAGCATGGATGTTCGCTGCGGCCACAGCCTTTGTCGTCGTGATTGGCGCCTTGACCGCAACCTATACGGGAACGCGCAGGGACGGAAGTCAGGTTTTCAGCGAGATTGCAGATTTGCACGTGGCGACGCTGGCTAGTTCATCGCCGGTGGATGTGATCTCCACCGACCGCCACACCGTGAAGCCCTGGTTCCAGGGAAAAATTCCCTTCTCGTTCAACTTGCCGGAACTGCAGAACTCTGACTTCTCTCTGCTTGGCGGCCGGATGACTTATCTAGACCAGGCCCCAGGAGCGCATCTGATCTACGATGTGCGCAAGCATCACATTTCTGTGTTCGTGTTCCAGGAACGTTTGTTGCCGGCGAAGTTGGACGAGAATTTTCTGTCACAGAAGAAACTGCCGTTCAACTTGGAAACGTGGACTCAGGGCGGCCTTCGCTATTTCGTAATTGGCGACGCCAGTGGTACTGACATCGCTGCTCTTGCCCGACTATTCAAAGCCGCGGCGTAGGCGACCCAACTCATCGTCTAATATACAGTCGCCCGGTCACGGCCGAAGCGTAGGTAGCGAAATTAGCAACCGGCTGGCGCCGTTCCACAGGATCTGCACGCCGATGCATACCAGCAGGAAGGCGGAAAGCTTGATCATTACGTTGATGCCGGTCGGACCTATTACTGCTCCCAATCGATCTGCGAACGCGTAGGAGAGATAGATGGTTGCTGCCACGATGGCGCAGCCAATCGCCGCCACCAGAATCGCCAGCAGGTTCGCTTTCAGCTGATGCGTTTCATTTGCGCCCAACGTAATGGCAATCGAGATTGATCCAGGGCCGACCGTCAAGGGCAGCGTCAGCGGATAAAATGCGTCCCTGAGAGCATCAGTGCAGTTAACCTGCCGGCGAGCTGTGCTCCGATCGTTGTCGTCTTTCTGGTTAAGCATTGCCCAGCCTGTCGAAATCACGATCAGTCCGCCGCCTACTTGCACCACGGGAAGCGAGATTCCAAAAAATGAAAGCACGTGGGATCCGACGGTGAATGAGGCGATCAGCAATGTGAAGCTGTCAACCGCGATGCGGCGGGCGAGCACCTTGCGCGTTTCCGGCGCGTAATCTCTGGTGAGCGACAGAAAGACGGGACTCCCTCCGATCGGGTCTACGATCGGGAACAGTGCGCTTACGATCAACAGGATGCTCTTGGCAATTTGAACCATAGCTTCTGATCCATCCAGACGCGTCATCACTTTCGAAAATGTATGGTCTGTAGCGTATCTGATCAGCCAAGATTCTGCATCGAGAATTCGGTTTGAGGAGGATCACGAAAGCTAAAGTCTCACGAATCAGCATGCGCTGCATTGAACAAAAGCACTGGACTGCACAGATGTTGGTAGCAACGTCTCTACAGAACGCAGCCCATCGACAATACCGCAATGTAAATTTCTATTCTACGAATACGTCGACGCGGCTGCTAGACTGCATTCCCATTTTGGTCTTGCTACACGAGTATTTTCGTCAGCCAGCATTGTCTTTTGCTCGAACCAGACTAGAATCCGTTTTGTCAATGAAGTAACGAAGTGTTCTCCCCCATCGCATTAACAAACAATCCGCGCCGTCCGGCGCATTAGATATGGAGGTAAGTTATGGCGACATCAGCAAGACCCACCCCGACACCTATTCAACCTAACCTCACTCACAACGTCGAGAACGTCCTCGCATTCCAACCCAGGTGGGCGCAGTTACAATTCCCGGGGGACAGACCAAATTGCTTGGCGTGGTCGACGTCAGCATGTACGACCGCATCCGCTTGGTGACGGATGAGCGCATCGATTCCACCTCCAACATTGTGCTGCGGCTGACATTTACCGAGGGCGAAGAACTGGTGGCACAGTTGGATACCCTGCTACTGACGCCGCACTCGCAAGTCACCCGCGTATACGATGTTCCCGGCACCCAGCTCAGCATTTATGCCGATAGCGTCGGCAACACGGGCACCCAAGGATCCCTGGATGTGCTGATTTACGGCCAATACTAGTCTGTTTTCGCAGCTGCCGACAATCGACTGTCCTCGCCAAAAGCGCGCCTTCCCTCAATCGGAGGTGCGCTTTTTCCTTTCGTACATGTACTTCTGCGGGTCACCGCCGTAATCTGGCAGCCGGGTTTAATAAAGCTACACTTGCAGGAGGATGGGATTCTCTCGCACACAAATCGCCATCGCCGTGGGCGCTGGCGTGCTCGTGCTGCTGATGTTTTTCGGGTACCTGATTTGGCTCAACGGTCAGGGGCCGGTGCTTTCGCGATCCGACGACCGCGATCCTCTTTCCGGCACTCCGACATCGATATCTCTCAATCCTCTGCGCGACCGCACAACCGAGCGCGTGGCGACGAAATATCTCGATGCCTTGCGCGATGGGCACTGCCAGGAGCAGTTGGCTGCATGGGAAAAGGACTACCGCAAGAAATACGCCGCTTTTATTTGTGCCTCTGAATCCCAGCATCCACTGATCGCGTGGAAGGTGGTGGACTGGGAAGACGCGCCACCGCTTCGCATCCTGCATTACCAAGGCAAGCGCCGCAATACTCCAGGCCAGTCGGGAACTTACAAAGAACTTTTCTCAGTGACGCTGGAAGATAAAGATGGTGAGTGGGTCGTCACAAAATACGACGCCATGTACTGAGTTGTAAGAGCCAATCCTTCACCTTTCACCCCCTCCGTCGGGCAGGGCCCTTGACGGGGTTTTGAGCGCTATGGCCTGTTAACAGCAGTTGAGAAGTCATACGTTTGTCACGTTGCTCTACGGCAAGACCTCAACCACAGTCCCGCAACCGCCTTGGCAGGCTGTCCCTGTGCCGCCATATTGGGTCGTCGTATAGAACTTACCTAATCCGTAGGTCAGTTTAGCTTTCGGTTCGCTCCCGTCTGGCGGGCCAAAGAAGCTGTAGAGAGTAGTGAGCGGCCACGACCTCCCCTGTTTCGGAGGAGCAAGACGAAAGACCACGCCGTTGTGTGTTCCTCCGCCGAGAGCCGTGCCATAAAGGCTGCCGCTTGCGTCGGAGATGAGGCCACCTGTGGGGCTTGTGCCGTCGCTCATGTCGTTGAAGCGATAAAGCACCGTCTCCGTCCAAGACGCGTCGCCTCCTGCGGGCCCAGCTAAGGCGAAGACAGCCCCATTTGCGTCGGTTGCGCCAGCGGACAGTGTGCCGTACAGACGTCCGTCTCTGCCGAAAATAACTCCGGCCATGGGGGTCGCTCCATCTTGACCGTGAAACCGATAAAGCACTTTCTCCTTCCACACTTCGCCCTTGGTGGCCGGTGGCCCGAGCTCAAATGTCGCACCGCAGCCACCTGGATCGCATATGCCCTTTTGGTAGCCTCCAAACGTAACGGTGCCGTAGACTGCGCCTCTGCTGCCAAGTACCAAGCTGCCGTTGGGGTAGGCTCCGTCGCCGAGTTGTTGCCCTTTGGCAACGCCCGCGAAGCTGTGCAGTATCTTCTCCGCCCACACACCGCCTTTCTGCTTTGGCGGACTTAGTTCGAACACAGTCCCACAATTGCCGCCGTAATACTGATTGCAGGTGTTCCCTTTTCCACCGCCAAACCAAGTTGCGCCGTAGAGGTTGCCCTGCTTGTCGAACACCAAGTCGCCGATGGGAAAGTAACCGTCGTTCCCGCCCTGAAAGCTATAGAGAATCGTTTCCGTCCACGGACCGCCTTTTTGTGTTGGCGGAGACAGCCCATAAACGATTCCGCAACCCGCAGGCGAGCCCAGCAGGATGCAGGGCCCGTTGCCACCCAACGTCGTAGTGCCGTACAGATTGCCCTGTTGGTCGATGATGAGCCCGCCTTCGGGAGTGAGGCCGTCCATTACGCTGCCCAAGACACCTTGGAACGCGTAGATCGTAGTCTCGGTCCACGAGCCGCCCTTTTGCGTCGGCGGCGAGAGTTCAAATACCGTGCCACACCCGGGTGACGGGCATCCTCCCGACCCGCCCCAGCTATTCGCCCCATAAAGATTTCCTGCTTTGTCGAAAACCACTCCGCCTGCCGGAGTGTAACCATCGCCACCGCCCTGGAAGCTGTAGAGCACCCTCTCCTTCCATTCTGCGGTGGCAGGAGAGGAGAGAGCTAGAACAAGCAGGCACATCAGCGGCAGGTGGGTTTTGAAACGACGATCGCTTCTGTGGGTCATAGCACCACACGATTTCCTGGCCAGGATTCCTAGCCATACCCGAAGGGGAAAAGCCAGGAGCAGTGCGGCTTTTCGGGATGTTACACCCGAACGGATGCGGCGTCCACAGTTGTCAACTGGCGTAATATCGTCATATCGCTCAAAACCGCCCAATCAGGTCGGCTAAGGAGGGGTGCTGGGAGGTACGGCAAAGAATATTGGTTTTGTCCGAAACATGGAACTTTGCCAAGGTTGTCCGCAAGGTCGAACTCAAATTGTTACGATTGAGACAGTTCGAGGCGCGAGCCCTCAGTCGCCGGCAGTGATCATTCCCCGCGGCTTCCAATTCAGAAAAAGGAATATCAGAACTTGAGCCGTCAACGCCGCACAACTGTCCAAGACGACATCGCTGAAGACCCCGGTCCGCGACGGGATGAAACTCTGATGCCACTCGTCCAAGCTCGCCACCAGGGCAGACATGGTAAAAGCAATTGCCGCCCAGCGTAGGGCCCATCGTGGAGCCCACGGCAAATGCAGCGTGGCACGCCAGGCGCGAAACAGAAAAAAGCTCAATGTGAAATAGCCGACGAAATGGCCGACTTTCCTGATGTAGTGGTGCACTACCGCAAAGCGGGCCAGATCCATGCCCATCAGGTAGTGAAGCAACGGATACAAAAATCTGCTGGTGTGCTCGGCGGAAAGCATGTCCGTAGACTCGATCGCGATAAGCAACATCCACAGCCCCGCAGCGATCCAGGCCTTGACTATTTCTTTCCGATCAGAGGTCAAACGAAAGTTTCCCCCACCGATTTGAAACAAGGTGTGATTATTGAAGAAGCTCTACTCGGGGGCATAGTTCGGGGCTTCCCTGGTAATCATCACGTCGTGAACGTGGCTCTCACGTAAGCCAGCGCCGCTGATGCGCACGAACCGCGTCTTCTGCAGCAACTCCGGAATGCTCGCGCACCCGCAATAACCCATTCCAGACCGCAATCCGCCAACCATCTGACCGACGATCATGGACACCGAGCCGCGATAGGGGACGCGGCCTTCGATGCCTTCGGGGACAAGCTTCGCCAAGCGGTTGGATTCTTCGCCGATTGCCGTTGAAGAGTCGCCGTCGATGTTTTGGAAATAACGTTCACTGGAACCCTGAGCCATCGCTCCCAGCGATCCCATGCCGCGGTAGGATTTAAAAGTTCGGCCTTGATAGAGAATCAGTTCGCCGGGACTTTCGTCGGTGCCAGCGAACAGGGAGCCAATCATTACGGCGGCTGCGCCTGCTGCCAAAGCCTTGGTGATGTCGCCTGAATATTTGATCCCACCGTCGGCGATGACTGGGATATTCGCGTCCTTGGTAGCGCGATAGGCTTCGGCGATGGCAGTAATTTGTGGCACGCCTGCCCCAGTTACGACACGGGTAGTGCAGATCGAGCCGGGACCGATGCCCACTTTTATCGCGTCTGCGCCGGCTCGTGCCAGTTCGCATGCGCCGTCGAAGGTAGCGACGTTTCCGACGATTAAATCTACCTGCGGCACTTTGGATTTCACTGCCTTGATAGCATCCAGCACGCGAGTAGAGTGGCCATGGGCGCTGTCAATGGCCAGCAAATCCACTTTGCAATTTGCCAATTCCTGGGCACGTTCCAGAAAGTCACCGGTAGCGCCAATGGCTGCGGCCGCGCGGAGCCTGCCATGGGAGTCTTTCGCGGCGTTAGGATACTTCAGTTTTTTCTGGATGTCTTTTACGGTGATCAGGCCCTTGAGGTTGTATTTGTCGTCGACCACGAGAAGTTTTTCCACGCGGTGCTCGTGAAGAATTTTTTCCGCTTCTTCGAGCGTCGTTCCGACAGCAACCGTGATCAGATTTTCCTTGGTCATCACCTTGCTGATCGGAATATCGAATCTGGTTTCAAAGCGCAGGTCGCGGTTGGTGAGAATTCCTACGAGTTTTCCGTTCTTGGTAATGGGTACTCCGGAAATCTTGTACTGCCGCATGACGTCCAGCGCGTCAGAGACTTTGGCCTCAGGTGCCATGGTCACGGGGTCGACGATCATGCCACTTTCCGAACGCTTTACCTTGTCCACTTCGTTGGCCTGCTGCTCGATCGAGAGGTTGCGGTGAATAATGCCGACCCCACCCTGCTGCGCGATGGCGATGGCCATGTGCGATTCGGTAACCGTGTCCATCGCCGCGCTGATGATTGGAATATTCAGACGGATATTGCGCGTGAGCTGCGTCTGAGTATTCGTCTGGGTGGGAATTACGTCGGACCGGGCGGGCAACAGCAACACGTCATCGAAAGTAAGCGCCTCAGGAACGGGAAAATGAATCATATGGTGTCTCGGGAAAACCGGGTAACTTCTATTCTAGAGATGGGGAGCGGTTGAGGCAAATTGGAAGGAATACGGAATCGAACCGTGTAGCTAGCTATTTCTTTGCCGTGAACACCAGAAAATAATCCATGCCATCGCCTTTTACAAAATCATACTGCGATACCAGGGCGAAACCTGCCTCCGCAGCCTCCTTAATTATGATGTCCCGGCCTACGCCATGATTTTCTCCGTTTCCGTTGCGGTCAATAATTCCAACTTTGGCTCCGGGCCGAAGGGATGGGCGCAGATTTCTGAGCAGGGCAACTGGGTTAGCAACCTCGTGGTAGGTCTTCAGTAGCAAGACGGCATCGACTTTGGCCGGCGGGAGTTGAGGATCATCGCTCTTGCTGAGAATCGTCTTCACATTGTGCAGGTTTTCTTTTGTAACGCTTGCATCGATATACCGCGTGGCTTCGGGATTGATGTCAACGGCGTAGACAATGCCAGTCTCTGCAACTCTGCGTGCAGCCCGTACCGTAAACCATCCCGAGCCTGCTCCGATATCGGCTACGGTTTTCCCGGGCGTGATCTCGAGAATGTCCATGACACGGTTGATCTGCAGCCTCTCGTCTCGCCCCGGAGACTCGAAAATCGAAAGATCTCCGGTGTAAGGCGTGCTGGTTTTTCGCTGAGCAGTCTGCTGAGCAGGTGCGGATGAGCTTTGAGCTGGGACGAAAACGGAATTGAGAGCGACAAAGAGCAGCGTAGATAACAAAACTTGACGCCTGGTCATGAAATCAAGCTCCAGACACTTCTACTCAGGATAGACGCAAAAAAATCCGATTTGGTAGGCGTTGCTGCACTCCTGGACCGTGGGAGGTTTGGTGACCCGAATTAACATCTGCTACTCTGCTAGGGCTTCTTAAAAACGAGGACAACCTTTCGAGATGCGATATCCCACATCCGCTATCACTGCTGCGTTGTTAATCTGTTCCACCCTGCCAGTATCGGCTGCCGACAAAAGCAAAAGCAACTCAAATTCTTCCGATGCCGGTAAGCCATCATATGAATTGCCGCAACCGGCAAAAGAAAATCTTGATCTCAGCACGTATCAGCAGATCCGCTACGAAGGCTTGGCCCATTCGCATGTTATGGAATATGCGTCCGCGCTGATGGATGGCATTGGCCCGCGCCTCACCGGCTCGCCGAACGTGAAACACGCCAACGAATGGACTCGCGATCAACTTGCCGCCATGGGATGCAGCAATGCGCATCTCGAGGACTGGGGCGAATTCGGCATGGGCTGGCAGCAGCTCAACACGTGGACCAGAATGGCATCGCCCGATACCGCAGTGTTCATCACGCAAGCCGCGCCATGGTCGCCGTCGAGCAACGGTACGATCAGTGGGCAGGCTATTTCAATGGATGTTAAGAAGGAAGAAGATCTCGACAAATACAAAGGAAAACTCTCCGGCAAAGTGGTTCTGCTTGGCGAAATGCGTGACGTCAAGCCCGTGGACAAGCCGCTCTTCGAGCGCGAAGACGAAAAGGATCTGGCTAAGATTGTCGAGCATCCACTTACTCCGGAGCGCGACGACTTCGTCACCGATTACATGAAACGACTTGAGCTGCGAGAGAAAGTTGCAAAGCTGCTGGCCTCGGAGCATGCTCTGGCGGTGATTCTCCCCAGCCGCGATGGCCGAAACAATGGTGGCTCTGGCGGAACTATTTTTGTTGACAGCGGAGGCGGCCTCGGATGGTTCAGCTATCAGCGCGATCACATTCAACCGCTACCCGTAGTGATTATGGCGATTGAAAACTATGGGCGCGTCTATCGTTTGCTTAAAGCCAACGTTCCGGTGACCGTCGAAATGAATGTCGATACCAAATTTACCGGCGATCACGAGCATGGATTCGACACCATTGCCGAGATACCGGGGACTGATCCGAAGTTGAAAGACGAAGTCGTTATGGTCGGCGGACACCTGGATTCCTGGGCCTCTGCAACCGGTGCTACTGACAATGGAGCAGGCACCGTGGTTGCAATGGAAGTTATGCGCATCCTCAACACGCTTCAAGTAAAACCGCGACGTACGATTCGCATTGGGCTGTGGACTGGAGAAGAGCAAGGCTTGTTTGGCTCGATCGGATACGTGAAGCAGCATTTTGGCTTTGTGCCGCTCTCAACGGCGCCTGACCAGGTTAAATTACCAGAGTGGCTGCGCAAACCTGGTGGCCCGCTTGAACTAAAGCCCGATCAACAAAAGATTTCCGCATACTTCAACGTGGACAACGGCAGCGGCAAGATTCTCGGTGTTTACTTGCAGGAAAACGCCGCAGAAGCGCCGATTTTTGAGCAATGGATCCAGCCGTTGAAGGACCTTGGAGTCACTACCATCAGCGTGCGCAATACGGGAGGTACAGATCACGAATCATTCGATAATGTCGGGATCCCGGGCTTCCAATTTATTCAGGACAAGCTCGACTACATTACCCGAACGCACCACTCCAATATGGATACTTATGAACGGTTGCAACCGGGCGACCTCGCGCAAGCGGCCACGGTTGAGGCGATCTTTGTCTATAACACCGCAATGCGAGATCAGATGTTGCCACGCAAGCCGCTGCCGCATCCGGAACTTGAGGAACAGCGTAAGGCCCCGCTTAAGAAATTGATGCCTGGCGGCGCGGACGCGGAGGACAAAGACGCGAAAGAAAATAAGTAACGGCCGTCTAGAGCAATTTGGCGCTGGAGTAAGGATTGCGCTGTCTTGCGGTGTTAGCGGGATGGAGAATTTACTTTCCAGTCTCGAACATTTTTGAGTGAAACTCCATGACTTCGCCGATGTGCGCCCCAAAGTATGATGCGCTGTGATTGCCGGGATAAAGATGAAATTCATGCTTGATACGTTCCTGCTGGAGCTGCTTATCGAGAGCTTGGCCGCCGACCTCAAAGTCGTATTCGTCGTCGCGTCCGCAGTTGAAATAAATGGCTAGCTTTCCAATCGCGCCTTTATTCTTCCTTGCGAGTAAAAAAGGATCGTTTTCCTTCCAGTGAGTAACGTTGATGGGATTGCCGAAAACTGATCCCAGCAACTTTCCCGTAGGAGTTCCGGCGCGCAGCGCGGCATCGAGCTCTTGCGTCGATTCGGTCATCAGCGCAGCGCTCTGCGCGCTCACCGCTGAAAACTTTTCCGGATACGCAAATGCAAAGCGCAGCGCCCCGTAGCCTCCCATGGAAATGCCGCTGATGGCTCGCGATGTACGCTCTCGCCGAATACGATACTTGCCTTCAATGTACGGGATAAATTCCTGCAGGAAGAAATCGCTGTATCGAACTTTCCCATCAGCCGAGTCTACATAAAAACTGGCCTTCGCTTCGGGAGTTACGATCAGAAAATCGCCAACCTTGTGTTGTTGGCGCAAGTCTTCGATCAGGTTCCATCCGCCGGTCTTGAATAACGTCTGCTCGTTCTCTCCGAGACCGTGGAGAAAATAGAGCACCGGGTAACGCTTTGCCGGCACAATATCGTAACTCGGTGGAAGCAGCACGCAGTAATGAACCGTGTCGGAAAGGATGCGGCTTTTCAGGGCGTTGCAATCGATACGGCTCTGCGCCGACGCGAAGATGGCAAACCATGATAAGAAGAAGATAAACCGCACGAGATGGCGCATGAAGTTCAGTTTACTCGTAGCGTAGCGCTTGCACCGGATCGAGGCGCGCGGCGCGGCTCGCGGGGTACAATCCGGAGAGCAGGCTTACTACAATCGCGAACGCAATCGCACCCAGAACCAACCACCACGGTACGAACCAGATTTGTTCCGGCGGAAAATGCTGACGCTTTAGATAAACGTTTGTGCCCAGGTTAATCACTCGCCCAATAGTCCAACCGAGAGCGACACCAACAAACCCGCCGAAGACGCCCATCACGCCAGCCTCGGCGAAAAACAGTCCTTTCACGTCGCCGTCGCTGGCACCGATGGCCTTCATGATTCCGATTTCGCGGCGGCGCTCGAGAATTGCCATGACCAGTGTATTGACGATTCCAATCGAGGCCACCGCCAGTGCGAGGCTGCCGAAAATTCCCAGAAACAGGTCGAGCACTGCGAAGAATTGTCGCAAGCTCCGAGTTGCGTCGACGATAGAAAAAGTATTGAAACCCATCTTCTTAATTGCATCTTCGACTGGCTGAACCTGCGTCGGGCTTTTGACGTGGACTTCGACCGTTATGTACGCGGGCGTCCCTCCTGTAAGGTTCGTCGTGTCGCGCAGATCGGAAGGCTGCATGACGTGCAAGTTCTGCGCCAGCTTTAATGGCAGAAATACACGCGCCCTGGCTTGTCCGCGCATGCTGTCGGGATCGAGGTCGCTCACGCCTACGATCGTTAAAGTAGCTTCCCGCGAGACTACCGAATAGGCTGTGCTCGTCGAAGAGTTGATTCCAGCTTCGGGCGTCGCCGTCCGCTCCGCGTAACGCATGGTCAGTTGCTTGCCGAGCAGGGGCTTCGCCAGTTCGGTTACGCTCGCTTCTTCGCCGCCAGTTTTCGGTGTCGTCCCCAGCAATTGTGCGGCGAATGATTTTTGCAGAATGACTTCAGCCGCTGTGTCCGACGAGAAAAAGTTTCCCTGCATGCCATCGAACGCATCGTTATTTTTCGCTGAAAACGGAAGCCCTGCAACCATGGTTAAGTGGGGCTTGTTTTCGTATCGAAGTTCCGTGATAAAGCGGATGTCAGGATAAGCCTCAAGCACGTCAGGGAGCTGTGCAATCTTTTGCCGCGCGGATTCGTTCAGCGTGGGGCTCTCCGCTGGAGCGGGACCGTTTTCTTCCTGCTCACGGTTGAACCCGTGGAGGTCGCGCCGCGAAGTTACGACGACGGTGTCAAACAATCCCGACTTTTGCAGCCGCCGGCCAGCCAATTGCTGCAAACCTATGCCGAGCGAAAGCATGGCTACCAACGAAGCTACGCCCACCGAGATCCCTACCGTTGTGAGTGAATTGCGCAGGATGGACTCGCGCAGGTTGCGTACGGCCAACTCTGCCATGTCGTAAGTTTTCATAATCCGCCTCCGCGTATTTGCCCGGCAGTCGCGGAGATCACATTCGGTTGATCGCCCACCAGCTTTCCATCCGCGAGGAAGATCATGCGGCTGGCGTAGCGCTCTGCAAGAGCGCGCTCGTGAGTCACCATGATGATAGTCATGCCGAGGGTTTGATTGAACTCGCGAATGAAGTTCATGATCTCGGTTCCCGTTTGGCTGTCGAGATTTCCAGTAGGTTCATCGGCGAGCAAAAACTGCGGCTGATTGATCAAGGCTCGAGCGAGAGACGCCCGTTGCTGCTCGCCTCCGGAAAGTTCGGCCGGGCGATGGCCCAATCGCGCGATCAGTCCGACGCGCTGCAACGCCTGCCTGGCGAGGCTTTCGCGTTTGTTGCGATCCACTTCTGCGAAGCGTAAGGGCAGCTCGACGTTTTCCAAAAGAGTCATGCTTGAGATCAAGTTGAACGACTGAAAAACCATGCCAACTGTATGCAGGCGATACTTGGCCAACTCCTCACGCGAGAACTTTGCCAAATCATTTTCTTTGACCACAACGGTTCCGGAGGTTGGGTGATCGAGTCCGGCAATCAAATTTAGCAACGACGATTTGCCCGAGCCTGAGGTACCAAGCAAAGCGACGAATTCACCGGAAGCAATCTGCACCGAAATACCATCGACCGCGCGGATCAGGGCCTCGCCCATGCGGTAGTGGCGGGAAAGATTCTTAATCTGGATTGCAATGGAATTATTTGAACTGGATACGACAGACATGGGCTAACGCGTCTCTCCCCTGACCAGGCGCAAGGTGTCAGCGAGATCGGGGTCACCATTTGCTGAGGCGTCTCCTGCTGACGCCGGCACGGCATCGCCCTCGCCCGGCGCTAAGAACAAATTAGTTTCGACGCCATGCTGCCTCGTGTATAGATCGTAATAGCGGCCGTGCATCGCATAGAGTTCTTCGTGCGTGCCGTGTTCGACAATTCGGCCTTGCTCGACCACCAGAATTTGATCGGCACGGCGGATGGTAGAAAGCCGATGCGCGATCACAAAAGTCGTGCGTCCCTGCATCAGATAGGAAAGCCCATGCTGGATCAGTTGCTCCGATTCCGAGTCGAGACTGGACGTCGCTTCGTCGAGAATGAGGATGCGCGGCTCGGCCAGAATGGCGCGAGCAATCGAAATTCTTTGCCGCTGCCCTCCGGATAATTTCACTCCGCGTTCACCGACTACGGTGTCGTATTTATCGGCGAACGTCTCTGCGAACTCGTCCACACGCGCGATACGGCAGGCTCGCAAAATATCTTCTTCACTGGCATCCGGCCGCGAGAAAGCTACGTTCTCTCGGACGGTACCGTCGAAAAGAAATGACTCTTGCAGAACCACCCCCAGACGCGTGCGATAAGAATCCAGCCGCACGGTGCTGAGATCGACCCCGTCAACTAGAACTTTGCCGAGCGTCGGTACATGGAAGGCTGTAATCAGGCCAATGGTCGTCGATTTGCCCGAGCCGGACGCGCCAACCAGCGCGGTGACTGTACCGGGCGCCGCGTGGAACGAGACGTCGTTGAGAACCATGCGGTTGCCGTCGTAGCTGAAGCTCACATGATCAAAATCAACGTCGCCGCGAATCTCGTTTAAAACTACAGTGCGATTAGGATCGTGATCTTCCCGGCGCACACTCAAGATTTCGTGGGTGCGCTCAAGGCCCGCTAGCGCTTCCGTGAGCTGGGTGCCGATTTGAACGATCTGCATGATGGGCGCAACCAGGAAGCCGAGGAAAAAGGTATAGGTAAAGAATTGGCCGATAGTCAACATTCCGGCAGCATTCTGTCGCGCGCCTACATACATGATTACGGCTCCGACCACGCCCAGCAGCAAACTGGCGGAGAGACTCATGACTGAAGTGGCGGTTAGGCTTCTCAGCACGTTATCGAGCAGACGTTGCACACCGCGCGCAAAGACGGCCTCCTCGCGTTTCTCAGCATGATAGCCCTTGACCACGCGAACCCCTCCGAGAGACTCCGCGAGCCGGCCTGTGACCTCGGCATTGATCTTGCCGCGCTCGCGGAAAATAGGCCGGATAGTTCCAAACGCTTTATAGAGCGCTAATGCAAAAAGCAGCAGGAATCCGAAGGCAACGGCGGTCATGAAAGCGCTGATACGAAACAGCACCACCAGTGCGATGCCAGCTGTCATCAAGCCTCCAACGAGATCTACTAATCCAGTGCCGATCAAATTACGTACGCCTTCGACATCGCTCATAATGCGCGAGACCAGCGCGCCACTCTTAGTCGAATCGTGGAACGAAATCGGCAGCCACCCGATATGTGCTTGAACCTTTTGCCGCAGTTCCGTGATGAGGCGTTGCGCAGCTTTTGAAAGAAGTTGTGTCAACGAAAAGGACGTGATCCCCTGGATCACGGTGGCGGCAAGGACACCGAGAACCAGCGGCCTCAACAGGTAGCGCTGATGCTTGATGAAGACGTTGTCAATGAGGTACTTGGTCGAGTAGGGAAGGACCAATCCCGAAACACGGTTGATAATCATTAGCAGAAAACCAGCAGCAAGCATGCCCCGGCGGTTGCGAATGAGTTCCCACACGTGAGGAAGAACCGCGCGAAGCCTTTCCTTGGGAGGAAGCTTTGGCTGGGCTGGTTTGCGAGTGGAATCCACTTTACGGATTAGACACTATTTGCCGCGGCTAAGGTTCATTTTGTCGAATCGTGAATGTCGAGAATGGATCTGACAGTGCCGATCCTGCCGAGCAGACTTCCTTCAAATCGGCAATGCGTTTAGACTGTATTTATACTCTGAGATATTGAAGGAACTTGATCGAGAATGTTTTCTCGGCCCACCAGCCCCGAATCTTCAGAAGAAAAGCAATCGGCTCCGGTCTCCGACGGCCACGAACTCGAGCTCTTGCTAGCCGACGATTGGAACCGCCCCCTGCGCAAGCGTTTACTCGATCACCTGCGTGATACTTTATCGCCGGAGAAGTTGCCGCCATTGCATCTCACGTCGCGGCCCGTTGATGTTGGCATGCTGGCGGGCGATATTCTGAGCTTGCCCTGGTATCGCACCGTATTCACCAACCTGGGCGATGTGATTTCGCCGGAGACGCTGCCGCCGTTGCAACTGGAGTCGCGGCCAGTGGATGTGGGCGAGTTGATCGGCGATCAAATGAGCCACATGTGGTGGAGTTCACTGCTGCGCAGCCTGGCCGATGTGGCTGCCCCGGAGAGATTGCCGGCTTTGCAATTGACATCCGCCCCCATGGATGATCCCAGTTTGACTGCGGGCACGATGCAACTGCCGCGCTGGTCCTCAGTAATCAGCACGCCGAAAGTTTTTTATCCCGACAAGCCGAAGACTGCTTTCGCGCAGGCGCCCAGAGCCGCTGTGCCGCCGCCGAAGCCTGATCCGGCCGAAGTGGAATTCGTTCATGTCCTCGAAGCTGATCTGAAAAGAGACTTGCGCCGTTCCATTTTCCGCCAGCGCTTGTGGATTTCACTTGCGGTTATCGAAGTGGTCGCGTTGATCGGCACATCGATTTGGTGGAAATGAATTGCTGCGACAATGTACGTCTGCATTCCACCGATTGTCTTTCTTTCCGCTAAGCTTGCATGCCCCAAAGAAACCCGGCCTTTATCAAACTGCTAATTGGGAAAAGCCATGAGCTCTGACTCGCGCGATCGCGAACTGGGAATGCATTGCAAGATCACGCGTCGTGACTTCCTCGACGGGGTCGCCGTCAGCGTATGCAGTTCAATACTGGCGGCAAGCACGCCATGGTTGCGCGGGCTGGCCACGACTGATTCTTCGTACGCTCCGGAAAAAGACCCGAACTACTATCCTCCAGCCTTGATGGGGATGCGCGGGAATCATGAAGGCAGCTACACCTTCGCGCACAGTTTGCGTGATGGCGAATTCTGGGGCTCTGCCGGCAAGCCCGAAAGCACCGGCGAAAGGTACGATCTGGTGGTAGTGGGCGGCGGCATCAGTGGACTCGCGGCCGCTTATTTCTATCGCCAGCACGCGGGCACAAATGCACGAATCCTTATCCTCGACAACCACGACGATTTCGGTGGACACGCCAAGCGCAACGAATTTCGCGCCGGCAACCGGATGTTGCTCAGCTATGGCGGAACGCAGTCGATCGAGAGTCCAGCCCGTTATAGCAAAGTGGCAAAAGGCCTGATCAACGATCTAGGTATAGACACGCAGCGTTTTTACAAAGCTTACGATCAAAAACTCTACGCAAAGCTGAATACAGCTTGCTTCTTCGACCGCGAAACTTTCGGTGACGATCGCCTGGTTGTAGGCATGGGCTCGAGACCCTGGCCGGAATTTCTCAGCAAATCTCCCCTGTCAGACCCAGTTCGTCACGACATTGCGCGCATTTACACGGAGAAAGTCGATTATCTAAAGGGTCTGTCGAAAGAGGAAAAGTCTTCGCGCCTGTCAAAGATCAGCTACGCTGACTATCTAACCAAAATTTGCAAACTCAATCCGGAGGCGCTGCCTTTTTTCCAGACTTATCCGCATGACCTGTTTTGCGTGGGCATTGACGCGGTTTCTGCTTTAGCATGTTTCGAAAATGGCGACGATTACGAATCGTTCAGCTATCCTGGTTTTGATGGCTTGAACCTCGGCAAGCCAGAAAAAGCAGAGCCGTACATTTTTCATTTCCCCGACGGCAACGCGTCCATCGCGCGCTTGCTGGTTCGTTCGATGGTTCCCGACGCAATTCCTGGCCACAGCATGGATGACGTGGTCGTAGCTCGCGCCGACTATAGCCGCCTGGACGATGCCAAGAATCCAATCCGTATTCGCTTGAACTCGACGGTCATGCAGGTCCGCCACAACGGGTCTCCCGATTCTGCGAAAGATGTCGACATCGCATATATGCGCGGAGGGAAAGTACAAACCGTTCAAGCCAGCGCCTGTGTTCTGGCTTGTTACAACATGATGATTCCGTACCTCTGCCCCGAACTTCCCCAGAAACAGCAAGACGCTCTTCACTCTCTGGTGAAGACTCCGCTGGTTTACACCCACGTGGCCATCCGCAACTGGACAGCGTTCCACAATCTTGGCATCCATCAAATCGTGGCGCCTGCGGGCTACCATACATATACGGCCCTCGATTTTCCGGTGAGTCTTGGCCAGTACGAATTTCCCAGCAAGCCTGCTGAGCCCATTGTTCTGTTTATGCTGCGTACTCCGTGCAAACCTGGTCTGCCGCCGCGTGATCAATACCGCGCAGGACGGGCTGAGCTGCTGCGAACGCCGTTCTCAACCTTCGAACGAAATATCCGTGATCAGTTAGCACGAATGCTCGGGAGCGAGGGCTTCGATCCGGCACGCGATGTTGAAGGAATCACGGTAAACCGCTGGGCGCATGGCTACGCATTTAGCCCCAACTCGTTATTCGATCCCGATTGGCCGGAAGATCAGAAGCCATGGGTGGTGGGACGAGAACCATTTGGCCGGATCACAATTGCGAACTCCGATGCGGGGGCGAGCGCTTACACAGACGTGGCTATTGATCAAGCCTACCGTGCGATCGAAGAATTGTTCAGTCGCGGCTGAAACGTTCGTAAGAACTATTTCTGCGGCGGTGGCGCTTTTTCTCCGCTGCCAGTCTCGACCAACTGTCGCACTGCCGGAACAACCATTAACAACAACTGTCCCGTCGGCTTTTGTGCCTGATCGAGCAACACAAACTGTTCCGCTGCCCATGAATCGGGAGCGCGCTCTCCGCGGATGACATAATCCAGTGCCTGCAGTCCAGTCACGGCGACTGCCGAAAGATTTTGTGAGAGAGGAATGATTTCCTTCAATAAAAACGACTGGTTTTCGAGGGGCTGCAGATTCGTCTGATTGTCTCGCCACCGCGACAACCACATTGCGACCTCTTGTTTGGCGTTCGCGTCCGCGTGGCCGGCAATCAGCGCATCCACAAGATCAGTAAAGTGCCTAGCAGTTTCGCTCTCAGGCCGAACCGCGTCGATCACGCGATTCAGCGGAGTCAGGCTTGTTGCTTCAACGGTAGCAATTTCTTCACGCGTGTAATCTTTTACCGGTTCAACAACATCCGTAAACGTGCGCAAGGCAGAAATATCATTTGATCCAGCAATGCGACGAAGCATGGGTTCGTAACTTGAGTTGTGCGTAAGCCCGAACCAATCCAACCATCGACTCACATCCTGCAAGCGCTCGTACATGGAATGTAGGTCGGTCAAATCCTGCGCTGACCACAAGCGCTCCGCGATGGCTGCAGTCCGCGGCCATAGCCGCGAGTCAATGTTTTCCGGCGTCACATATTCCGACCACATGCAAGCCTCGCCACCGAGAATGCGCTGCTTTTCTTCTGGGGTGAGGCTCGCCGCCGCGCCACTGATCGGTTCAACCGCGTAATGCCGCGAAGCTGGCCAGTTCAGGTCGACGTAATATCCGAAAGAAAGGAGGCCGCGATATCCCAGCTTAGCCGCCGCTGCGAGGGAATCCTGCCCGCGCCACGATTGCACGACGATATCTTTCGGCAAGTCGGGCCGCATAATCTCGTCCCATCCGACCATGGTCTTTCCATGCTTGCTTACTATCGCCTGCACCCGCGTGTTGAAGTAGGCTTGAAGATCCTGACTGGTCTTCATCCCGCGAGCACGAATGAATGCCTGAATATTTGGATTCGCATCCCACTGCTTCCCGTTAACCTCGTCACCGCCAATATGGAAAAACTGATCGGGAAAAAGTTTGGCCATCTCTCCGATAAACACGTCGAGAAACTTGTATGTTCGCTCCTGGGTTGGATCCATCGCGGGGTCGAAGACACCCCACTTTCGTTCGATCTGATAAGGTCCCGGAGCGCTGGCCAGCTCAGGATAGCCAACGAACCACGCAGTGCTGTGCCCTGGCATGTCGAACTCGGGGACCACGCGGATGCCACGATCGTGCGCGTAGGCAATCAGCTCGCGCACTTCATCTTGCGTGTAGAAAAAACCGTCGGATCCAAGTTCTTGTAGCTTGGGAAATTTCTTACTTTCTACGCGGAAACCCTGATTGTCCGAAAGATGCCAGTGAAATATGTTTAGCTTCACCGCCGCCATGCCGTCGATATTGCGTTTTAAAACGTCCAGCGGGATGAAATGGCGGCTGACGTCAATCATTAATCCACGCCAGGGAAAGCGAGGTTTATCCTGAATCGCAATTGCGGGTACGGCAAAGCCATCCGAAGTGGTTTGCACCATTTGCAGAAATGTCTGCAGCCCGTGCATCATTCCGATCGGTGTCACCGAATCGAGCTTCGCGCCTGCCGCGCTTATATCGAGCGCGTAAGACTCATCCTCGCCGAATTCCTGCACAGCTTTACCCGGGCGTTCGCAGTGAATTATCAGTTCGGCTTGAGCAGCATCGACGATCTTCATGTCCAACTGGGGTATGGCAGTCTGGCGTCGCAGGTTATCCAGAAATATCTCGACAGCATGCTCTACAAGCGGGTCCGAATGGCCCGAGACGCCAACGGTGAATGAGGGATCAATTACCAGTTGACCGGTTTTAATTTGCACACTCGCCGGCATTGGCATCAGACTTAATGGTCGCGTCTCGGCTCTCGATAAAGACAAAAAGACTGACCCCAGCATAAAGACCGCAAAAATCGCTCGCACCAAGGTGTTCTCCTCACATTGCTATCTGGAATGGGCAGCTTAGTGGAATCGCGGATGGTGCGCAAATAGGGGAAACTCAGCTCTGGTCAGAAAAGCGAGGATACCGGGCCGACTACTTGCTCCAATCTTCAATCTCCAACCCCTTCACACGCCGGAAAACGGCATCGCTGGTTACGAGTATTGTGCCTGAAGCTAGGGCCTGTGCGGCAATCATCAAATCGAGATTACCCATCGGTTGCCCATCAGCCTCCAGCATGGCACGTATGCTGGCATACTGTTGGGCGGCCTCAGAGTTCCATGGCAGTATCTCCACGCGTAACAAGAACTCGGCTATCACTATCTTCAGTTGCGTCGCATTTGGTCTTCGCACCAACCCAAAGAGCAGTTCAGCCTCAGTGATCACACTGATTCCCACCTCGGCCATGGCCACTTTTAGCAAACGCTCGCGGACGCGAGGGCGACTCCCCTTGATGATGTAGCTGACGGTGTTGGTATCGAGCAGATAACGGACCGGCATTTAGAACAGGTCGCGCTTTTGTGGAGGGGCATCTTTGCGATCGCGAAGAAAATCCTTCGGCACAACGGCGGTTTTGGTCAGCGCGAAAAAATCCTGCCACGATTCCGGCCGGCGCGACAGAATCACATCCCCGGTAACCTCGTCGCGGCGAATGTAAACCTGTGAACCTTCAAACCGTAGGTCAGCGGGCAGGCGGACCGCTTGGCTGCGTCCATTGTGAAATAGCTTGGCGATTCGAGGCATGGTATATACTATGATATATTACATCGCGTTGTCAAGCGACTCCTTCGGTTCGATCTGAATTTCCGGCGGCGAACGTTAGAGCTCCGAAGCGCCTTTGGAATTTCCAGGAATTAGTGGGATCATTAAACCGGAAAAGGCCGAGGGCCCTATGAGTTATATCCGAGGCGCAATCGTTGTTGGATTTATGGCCGAGTTAGTTCTGGGCGTCGTCATGCGCGCGGGCACGTCGACGCGAATCTAATAAATTTCGGACCTGCGATCGCCGGAATGATTGTCGTTGCTTGCGGTTTGATCGTTGCCCTCGTATGTCTTGTCGCCGCAATCACCCTTCTGTTTCGTCGCCATTGGAATGTCTCAGGATTTTATTTCGGGTGTACGGCGGCCTTTACAGTGCTCACCGGGTGGATCCTCTATTCAAATTCGTGAATACTCGCTTTCAAACCACTCCGCTCATGAGACGATTGAACTAACGCCATGATTCAGTTGTCCTCTGCCGGAAAACGCTACGGCCACAAGCTCCTCTTTGAGGGAGCTGACTGGATGAGTACGCCCCGCGACCGCATTGGGCTGGTGGGCGCGAATGGCACAGGGAAATCCACGCTGATGAAGATTTTCGCGGGGATCGAGACGCTCGATTACGGATCCTTCAGCACGGCGAAGGGCATGAGCGCCGGCTACCTGCCACAAGATGGGCTCACGCTTTCCGGACGCACTGTGTTCGCCGAGTGCATGGCGGTTTTTTCCGAGCTGCGCGAAATGGAGCAGGAGATGGAAGACCTGACCGCTCGCATGCCAGAGCTTGATCATTCTTCTTCCGAATATTCGCAGGTCGCGCAACGGTATCAACGCCTGGAGCACGAATTCCGCACCCGCGATGGATACGCCATCGAGGCCCAGGTCGGCAGCGTACTCATGGGTCTCGGTTTCCGCAAAGAAGATTGGCATCGCCGCACCGAGGAATTCTCGGGTGGCTGGCAAATGCGCATCGCGCTGGCCAAGCTCCTGCTGCAGGAACCGAACCTGCTGTTGCTGGACGAGCCCACCAACCACCTTGATCTCGAAGCACGGAATTGGCTGGAAGAATATCTAACCCACTATCCGAATGCTTTCGTGCTGATCTCACACGACCGCTATTTTCTTGACGTCACCGTAAACAAAATCGCCGAGATATGGAACAAACGCATCCATCTTTACCCCGGCAATTACGAAAAGTATCTGGCGTCGAAAACGCAGCGTATGGAGCAACTCGAAGCCGCGTATCGCAATCAACGGGAACGCATCGAGCAGCTGGAAGTGTTTATCAATCGCTTTCGCTACCAGGCGACGAAAGCCAAGCAGGTGCAGAGCCGCATCAAGGAACTGGAAAAGATCGAGCGCATCGAATTGCCGGAGGAAGAAAAGGTAATTCATTTTTCTTTTCAGCAGCCAAAACCAAGCGGCAGAATTGTCGCTGAATTTATCGACGTGGCGAAATCGTACGGGGAGAAAGAAGTTTTTCGCAACGTCAGCTTCATGATTGAGCGCGGCGACCGTATCGCGCTGGTTGGTGTGAATGGCGCGGGCAAATCAACGCTGATCAAGCTCTTAGCCGAAACCGAGCCTTTGACGGGTGGCGAATTCCGCTTAGGCCACAATGTGCTGCCCGATTATTTTGCGCAGGACCAATACAAGGAACTCGATCCGGACGCGAAAATATTAGACGATATCGCCGATTTGTCGCCGCGCTCTACCCAGACTGAACTGAGAAGTTTACTGGGGTGTTTTCTCTTCTCAGCCGATGATGTTTTCAAACGCATTGGTGTGCTCTCGGGTGGCGAACGCAATCGATATGCCCTACTGCGCATGCTCTTGCATCCCGCAAACTTTCTTTTGCTCGATGAACCCACCAACCACTTGGACATGCGCGCCAAAGACGTTCTGTTAAGGGCTCTCATGGACTACACGGGCACGGTGGTTTTTGTCTCTCACGACCGCTATTTCATCGACAAGCTGGCCACGCGAGTATTCGAAGTGGGCGACAGCCGCGTAGAAGTATACCCGGGCAATTACGAAGACTATCGCTGGCGCAAAGAAGGCGGCGCGGAGCAACTGCAGGAGACGGTACTCCGCTCATCGCAGTCCGCGCAGCCTGTAAACGGCAACCAGAGCCAGGTAGCAGCAGCCTCAGACAAGTCGAAGCGCCTGAATCCCATCAAGCGGAAGCAACTCGAAGAACGCGTGAAGGAACTCGAAGGCGAGATTTCCCGCACTGAAGGAGAGATCGCCAATTGCGAAGCCGCCCTGCAAACCTTCGTCAGTGCCGATGAAACTACCCGGCAAACTCAGGAACTGAGCAGCCTCCGATCCCAGCTTCAGAAATTCCTTTCGGAATGGGAAGATCTAGCTCACGCGCTGGAAACCTAAAGTTAAGATATTTTGGTACACGAGTTTCGTGTTACACTATTCTCGTGTCTCGGCGCTTACGCAATGTCACAGTAACGTTGGAAGAAGAAGTTGCCCGCTGGGCTCGTGTTGAGGCAGCACGCCGCAACACTAGCGTTTCGCGGTTATTAGGAGCTTTGCTGAAGGAAAACATGTCAACTGAGAATGGTTCTTCGGCAAAAGCGGCATGCCGGTTGGCTAATTTTGGCAAACGCCACGAACTCTCTTTACGAGGCCTGAAAATCAAGGATCTTATCAATGAAGGACGCCGGTGAGCCGGTTCGTCCTCGACGCGTCTGTCGTTCTCACCTGGTGTTTCCCCGATGAGGGCGCAGCCACTGCTCAGTATGTCGCAGGTAGGTTCACTCAAGGAGACACTGCTGTTGTGCCCTCCTTCTGGCCCCACGAAGTTCTGAATGCTTTGCTTGTTGGAGGAAAACGCAAACGCATTTCGAGGGAGCTTGTGCGCAGCTTTCTCAATGATCTTGCGGAGCTTCCAATCGCGCTGGAACAGTTTCCGTCCAGAGTTGTATTCGACAGAATTCAGGGTCTCAGCCGCGAATACAACTTAACTGCCTACGATGCGGCTTATCTGGATCTGGCGCTACACAGCGGATTACCAGTGGCGACTTTAGACGAAGAGTTGGCGAAGTCTTGCAAGAAAGCTCGAGTCCGGTTGGTCGAAGCATGACGCAGAGTAAGGAAAAACGTGTGGGTCGAAACTTACGAACTCCCCGCAGTAGTGAACGACTTCTTCCCGCTTTCGGTTTCCGCCTGGCGATCAACCACTGTCAGCTCTTTCTCGAGCGAAGAAAACCGCTGAAGAATTTCGTGCATACGCAAAGACATATTGCGAATGGTTTCGATCTGCGAACGCGCACCACCGGAAAGTGATCCCGGTTCGAGCAGCAGCAGCTCGGAGTTGCCTAGCACCGAAGTAAGAGTGTTATTCAGAGTGTGCCGCATTTCCAGCATGTAGCGGCCCAGGTGGGCTTGCCGTTCCAGTAACACATTAGTCTGTCCCAGCCGGCGCGACTCAGACTCCGCACTCACCCGCCGGAGAATTTCTCCCGCGACCAGGATCAAAGCGTCCAGCCAATTTTCTTCGCGCCGCACCACTGCTATGCCTGGCCATCGATCGCGCACCGTTTGCATCAGCCGCATATCGTCGGACACGAACAAAACTCGCTTGCCCGCGGCTTCCATCGCTTCGAGTACAACCGAGAGCGCGCTCGGCCGTATGGAACCGGAAATGGCAAGGTCAAACGCGTCAGGATCGAGCCCGAGCGAGACATCACTGCTCATCAGAGTGAACGCCGGAACCGTGCGCTCCGATTGCCAGCGGCCGATTACAGCACGCGCAAGTTCCGGGTCATCCGAAACGATTAGTACTGAAGGTTGATCCACGTCGCCTTTCTGAGTTGTCGAAACCAGGGCTCGGGGCAAGTCCGAGCTTGAAATTGAAGACTGGCAGTTACTTCGAACCGTTATGATCCGTGTCCGGCTGTTTCCCAGAATTGTTCTCACTCCAGTCGGGAGAACTAATCGACACTTCAAAGTCAGGTACGTCTGAAGTGGCCGCAGCTCCAGCCGTATGGGCCCGCGCCTTCTGTGGGTCACCCGCTGACGCACCCTTCGCGTTTTTTACCAAAGCCGTCTCCACCACAGCCCGTAGATCAACCAGCATGGATACCGGTTGTCCCGATGAATACTCGGCATGGAACATGACTTTCCAGGACTGGCAAATCATCCGCAGTCGCGCGATCGGTTCCTCGGCGGAAAACTGGGCCCGGCGGCAATCGAGTGTCTTAACTCCACGATTTTCCAGCTCTCGCAAACCGTCCAGAATTGCATTGAGGTCCTGATGCATCAAGCGGAAAAAAATACGTCTCATCAAAAAGCTGAAGCGAGTAAATGCCACCATGACGGTGGGCAAGAAATAATTCTGGCCGCAAGAGGTTTTTATCTTTCTTCCTTTTTCCAGAACCCGCGTGGTCAGCAACTGGTTCAAATTGCGGCATCCGTTCGCGCTTTGGATGACCTCATCCAGCGGCTTTAACCAATCTGGTACGTTCACGTCCACCGATCCCAGCACGCCTTCGAGTGTTTGCGCGACATATGCCATGTCGACATCCGCATCCTCCAGCCGTGAGGGAGCACAATGCGAAAAGAACTGAACCAGCAAAAAATCAATTTTGTCGCGATCGGAATCCGAGTGTTCCGTGCGGCGCAAGTGATGAACCAGCAAGGTACGCAACGCTTCATCGCTGCCCAGCGTCGTCGTCTGCAGAAACTGCCGTAGCTGATGCACCTGAATGCGCGCGTCCAAGTCGGAAAACAGTTGCCGCGCTTGCTCCACAGATTCCTGACCCGGAGCGTCAACATCCGCTTCCAAATCGCTATGCGCCGGCAATTCAATCACGAATTCCCGCGACAGTGCGGCATATAACGGATAGAGTAGGCGCGCGTCCCGCCACTCTGCTGCCAGCTCGCTCAGTTGAGATGTGGATGTCATAGTTTTTACAATTCAGGTTTCACAATCCAATTGGCAACTTCCCCAGTAAAGCGGGCTGCAACCGTGGTACGGCCGCCATTGTATTGCACCGCGACTACACAGGCTTCCGTATCCAGCGTGCCATCTGCATTTCGTAAGCGCAGTTGGTCGGCAAACTCCAGTGGCAAAGTGGAGGCAAACAAGACTTCGGTCGGCGTACCAAACTCGATCACAGTATTTTCCATAAGCGCCTTGCTTCCGTTGCCCAGACGAGTTAGCCGGACAGGAATCCGAACCGGAGTCGCATTGGGAAAGAACTTTGCCAGTTTGGTGGTCGAGCTTTCACGCGCCGGAGCCGCCGCAGCGCCCGATTTGGACACGGAGTACCTCATTCCTAATTCCCAGGGTAATCGGTGCGGCCTGGATTCCTTAGTCCGCCGGTTAGCGCGACACAGGCACCCGGACCGCACCGCGTACCTCGATTGCACGGACGAGGCCAAAGCGGCCAAGCCGTCAATAGGCTGCAAGTCACTCGTTATTAAGGGCAAAGAGAAGCAAGCCGGCAGCTCTACGAAAATCATCTTGGCTTTGGAGTCTCATACTGACACAAAATCTCATCGGAAAGAGGCTGCAGCGCTGAAGGCCTGATCGCTACAGAACGCTGGTTCGAGCATTCGGCGCACTTCCGATGACCGGGGAGCGGGGAAAATTCCTCCGATCGCTGGTGCGCTACGCACGACCGATTCGCGGAGAAGGCAGGCGACGCAGCTCCGTGAAAGCCCTAACGCCCCCGGGCATCACGTCCCTTTTCATTTCTCAGATGTTGATTCCCTCCTTGGTTGGTTCGAGGGAATGCACACCAAGTTGATGTTTCGGAACTAACGGTGCGGGCAACGACACAGACACGGTCGTTCCTGAACTGTCGGACTGTATGCTGAGCTGCCCGCCTAGCTGACGAACACGCTCGCGCATTCCGCGAATCCCAACTCCTGATGCATTCGACTGGATCGCGGACAGCTTTTCGACCGACATCCCTTTTCCACAGTCTTTGACCTCGACGGAAATGCCGTCTCCGGAGAAACTGACACTGATTGCTGCGCTTTTACTACCCGAATGTCGATGAATGTTTGTGAGGCATTCTTGAACTACGCGGAATATTACGAGTTCTACATCGCGGGAGAATCGTCCGAGGTTCTCTGGCAAACTCAAGTTGATATTCAGCCCACTTCGCTCGCCAACGCCATCAACATACCATTTCAGAGCCGCGGCCACTCCAGTCTCATCCAGCAAAGGAGGATGCAAAAGGTAAGATGCTGTCCGTATCTCCTGAGTCAGTTGTTGGACGGTAGTTTGCACTTCCGCGATCGTCGCACCTATCTCTGCTTCGCTGTTGGAAGTCAGTTGCTCAAGTTTGGCAAGACTAATGCTGAGCACAGTTAAAGTCTGGCCGGCGCTGTCGTGCAGTTCCCTGGCAATGCGCCGGCGCTCGTCATCCTGAACATGCATAAGATCGCGGGAAAGCGCCTGGACAGTTTGAGCTTGTTCAAGTACTTCAGAGTTCCGTTCCTCGAGCTCGCTGGTGCGAATACGCACTTCAGACTCGAGAGTCTCTGCGAGTTTGCGAAAGCGATCCTCCGACTCGGAAATCGCAATGCGAGCCCGCACCTGGCCCGATATATCTCTGAAATAGCAGACCACACCGAATCCGCCCTCGGGCAGAGGGATCCGATCCACTCGCCACTCGTAATATTCGGTAATATCACGATCGATCCGGTGCTCAATTCGTTCAGGAGTCTGATACGCCTCGCCGGTCCTTAATGTGTTCCTAAAGATTGCAACCACTTCGTCGGCATATTTTTTGTCCCACATCAGATGTGTTACTTCTTCGAAGTCGCGGTCGATGAGATTCGGGATTTCACCGAACGCGCGAAGAGCGGTGGGATTCACATCACGAATCCGAAACTCCGCGTCCAGGAGGAATACGCCGAGAGGAGCCTGGTTGAACAGTGTTTGATACTGCGCAGCCCGCCGTTTTACCGCCTCCTCGATCATCTTGCGATCGCTTATGTCTCCAATCAACCCTGCCATGCGGTAAGCCCTGAGTGGATTTCCCGCGAATTGCATTTGCGCCGTAACTGAAAGCCAACGGTTTGATCCATCGGGCAGGCGGACGCGAATTTCCTCTTCGAGTTTACCGTCGAGGGTTGGGTCGAGCGATCGCGCGACGCTCCGGGCATACCGGTCGCGGTCGTCGGGATGAATCATCGTGGCCAGGGCACTCGCGAGTGTCAGATCGCTGGTAGAAGAAAGACCAAATACTTCGAGAACTCGCGGATCAGATTCAGTCCGATCCTCCTCTGGATACCAGTAAAACACCCCCATTTCAGACGCCTTCAATGACAGCTGCAGTTTGACTTCGCTGTCGCGAATGGCTTGATCAGCTTCTCGGCGGACTTGTGCTAACTGGAGGTGCGTCTGTACCCGCGCTATTAATTCGCGTGCACTGAACGGCTTGACGAGGTAGTCATCCGCGCCAGCATCAAGACCTTCAACGCGCGATTCTTCACCAGCCCTCGCCGAGAGCAAGATGATCGGGATTGTTCTGGTTTCGGGCTTTGCGCGCAACTCACGCAACAAGCCGAAGCCATCGAGTTCGGGCATCATTACATCGCTCAGGATCAGATCGGGTAATTGCTGCTGGACAGCCTCCAGCGCAGCCCGCCCGTTCGCAACAGCCGTGACGTTGAAACGTTCCACGAGCAAGCGCACAAGATACAGACGCATGTCGGCATTGTCATCGGCGATGAGCACTCGCGAACGACCCGCGTGCTCTTCGAGCGAAACCGGTGGGCAAGGAACCGCCATCAACTCATAGTCGGAAGAAATTTCAGGTGGCGTAACGGCATGCTCCGCGTCAGGCAACCAACGAAGGGCCTCTTGGACGAACGGAGCTGCACCGGTTGCGGTTGAAGACAGCGGCCGGTCTCCGCCGACTTGACTCTGTGCAAGATGGTCTTGCCCCAGCGGGACGCGCACAATGAAAGTGCTGCCCTGGCCCTCTACGCTCTCTACTCGCATCGAGCCACTATGTAGTTTGACAAGTTCGTAGACCAGTGCCAAACCGATGCCGCTGCCCTCGTGAGTGCGGCTGCGCGCATTTGGAACCCGATGGAAGCGGTCAAACAGATTCGGTATCTCCGTCGCAGGAATACCGACACCGGTGTCCCGCACATGGAGCTCTGCCAAATGACCCACCTGTTCCAAGCTCACAGTAATCTCGCCTTCGAATGTGAACTTGAAAGCGTTGGAAATCAGATTCAGAACAATCTTCTCCCACATGTCACGATCTACGTAGGCCAATTCGTGCAAAGCATGGCATTCGACCACAAGCTTCAACCCAGCTCGATCCGTCGCTGAGCGAAACACACTGGCGAGTTCTGCTGTGAAGGTTGACAGGTCCGTCGCCTGGTAAACGGCTTGGACTCGTCCGGCTTCGATCCTGGAGAAATCGAGTAAGGTGTTAACAAGGCGCAACAGCCGAGCGCCGTTGCGATTAGCGAGTTCCAGCTGTTCTTTGGCCGTGGGAGAAAGATGCGTCTGACTTCTTGCCAGCAAATCTTGAAGGGGGCCCAGCATCAAGGTCAGCGGAGTTCGAAACTCGTGGCTGACATTGCTGAAGAATCTTGTTTTAGCTCGGTCAATCTCGGCCAGCGCCTCTGCCCTTTTTTTCTCGTTATCGTATGCTCGAACATTCGCAATGCTGGCAGCAATCTGTCCCGCGACCAAATCGATGAACCCGCTATAACTAACATCCATCTGCCGATACGGATTGAGCCCAGTGACGAGAACCCCGGCAGGAACATCCTGACCTTGACTTGTAATCGGAACAAGGATTGCTCGCGACGGTGGTCTGTCCCAAAATCCGGTTGGAATTGAATCAAACCGCTCGGCCAAGTTCTCAATGGTGACAGAAGCCTTTTGGTTCAAGATCTCGTTGATTGGCCAAGCTTGATTTGTGGCTGCCAGCGGAATCCTGTGTAGAGCCGCCGGGTGACCCTCCGGGATCCCACTAGTACACGCGAGATAGGCATAGTCTCCGTTTTTGGCGAACAGGTATGTGAGGGTAAATGGCAGATCCCGCTGGTTCCCGCCGAGCGAGTGAGCGATCGACGCGCAAACATCATCCTCCGTAGTCGTGGTGCTTAGTTCGGTGGCGAGGGAACGTAGTGTCTTGAGGCGGCGTTCGCCAATAATGCGGTCCGTTTCTTCACTGACCACGCAGAGATGTCCGGCAACTTTACCGTCATCCCCAGACAAGGGACTATAAGAGAAGGTGTGGTATGTCTCTTCACGATATCCACTCCGCTCCAGAAACAAGAGCAACGCCTCATCCCAGGTTGCCTCGCCGCTTTCCAGAACCTTGCGGATGCGAGGGCCTATGTCATCCCAAATTTCCGCCCAGACCTCACTGGACCGTCTTCCCAGGGCCCAGGGATGCTTCTTGCCCAAGGTCATCCGACGATATGCATCGTTGTAGAAAAAAGTGAGTTCAGGCCCCCAGCCCATCCACATCGCGAAACGGGAAGTCAGCAGGACACGAACGACTGTTTTCAAACTTTGTGGCCATCCGTCAATCTCACCCAGCGGAGTCTCCGACCAGTCAAATTCACGGACTAATTCGCCTAACTCGCCTCCGCGCACCCATTCTTCCCCGGCAGCAGATCGCTCTTGCGGGTGGGTACCAGCCGTCTTTAAGCTGCCACTCGCCAACACTTCTTCGATCGTCGTTACCAATCTTTGGTGTAGTTCGGCTTTGCTTACAAAACCCTTTGCATTAACCGCCGCAGCTTGCCTACGTGCGATTGATTCGTCATTCTGGGTGACAATGATGACCGCACATGCGGGCATCGCGCTGCGAATCGTGCGGGTTGCCTCTAGTCCATCCATGCGAGGCATGGAAATATCCATCAGGACGACGTCGGGCTGTAGCTGCTTCGCTTTCTCAATCGCTTCGATCCCGTCGGTGGCCTCTCCGCAGATGATCCAGCCAGATTTTGACGACAGCAGAGCCCGCATACCTTGACGGACAGCCTCGTGATCGTCCACGAGCAAAATTCTTAGGGATGACACGAGCCCCCCTTTGCGACGAAATGACTGATCAACCCAGACATGTTTTCGCTGTTCCTCGGATTCGCGTAAGTATAACTGCGAGCCGCCAATGCAAGTGTTCTCCCCCTTGCTGCACGGCAAAACGTGTAGCTAGGCCCCCACACGAAGTTGTCACCAAATTGGACTGCTTCCCGGCGGATAATTCGCTTAACGGACTGGTTATAACGCGCCGCTCGGGTATCGGATCAATCGGGTTTTCGCTGTACGAAGAACTTGCCGTAGCTGCACGCACTGAGATATGAATTCTGGCGCAGCGGCACCCGCAAAAAGATCCGCTAAGCCGCTTCCAGCACCGACAAGATGTTCCCCGCTGGATCCTTGAA
>DASYOD010000109.1:0-7531 GCA_036008085.1 Terriglobales bacterium | reverse complement strand
CGACGAACTGGTTCGGCCGTAGCCGGTTGTCATGGCAACAAACTTCATTAGATCGAGGGCGATGTCCTCGTTGCGGCGTGATCCAGTTGTGATGGCGGGTACTTCATCCATGAATTCCTCCGAAGAAATGCGAATGCTGGGGATTTCGTCGTCCATACTGCACGAATTAAACGGGCAGAAAAATGATAGCAGAACTGCGGTGGCGCTATCTCACGGCCGAGTCGCAGGTCAGTTTCGAAGCTTGTCATCGCCCACGCTGGACGGGCGATTCCACCGATTTAACATTGACCTGCGCGTCCGGCCGGAGTAGGGTCTAGTCTCGGCACTGGGGGATTCATGCGCTACGCAATTCGATATGCAATCGTGATGGCTTTCGTTCTGATACTGGTGTCATCGTCCTGGGGGCAGTGGTCAGCCGACCCGTCCAAGAACCTGGCGCTGGCGGACAAAGGTAATGGCAATGATCAGGTGCAGCCGAAAGTGCGGCCGCTATCGAACAATGGATGGTACGTGAGTTGGTTCGATGCCGATCCGAACAGTCCTCCGCCTATCGGCTATGACGTTTATTTGCAGCGGCTGAATCCCGGCGGCGTGGAACAGTTTCGCCACGACGGCATAAAGATTGCCGACCTCGGAAATAGCTCAACCGAAGATTACGGCCTCGATGTGGACACGGAGGGCAATGCTTTGCTCGCATTTCTTGACACCCGCGAAGGATCCAATCAGCAGGTAACCGCGGCGAAGATCAGTTCGGCGGGAAAGGCTCTTTGGGGAAAACTGGGCGTGCAGACGACTAAGGGCTCCGCCACCAACAGCGCTCCCAAAATTGCAGGGACCAGCGACGGCAATGTTGTTGTGGCTTGGACCAGCAACAGCAATGTGGTGTTGCAGAAACTTGATACGAACGGGCACGCTCTGTGGGGCAAGGGAGTCGTGTTGAGCGAATCCGGTTACGACTACGGGTTGGCGGACTTGCATGCGGCGGAAGATGGATCGGTGATTGTTTCCTGGATACGCGAGCAGGGCTTCGGCAGCAACCGGTATATCTATGCCAACAAACTTTCCGCGAAGGGAAAGCTTCTGTGGGGAAAAGCGCATGTAAAGGTTTTCGATAATGGGTCGCTGCAATTTGGTGCTTTTCCGTATTTTGTGCCGGATGGAAGCGGGGGCGCGGTGTTTGCATGGTATACAAGCAGTCCGGCTCTGCAATGCTTCGCGCAACACATCCTCGCCAACGGCAGCGAGGCGTTCCCACACAACGGGTCGGCGGCGTCGACCGATACGACCAATGTGAGAGTGTCGCCTGCAGCATCCTATCGAGCGGCAACGGATGAAGTGTTTCTTTTCTGGACCGAAGAAGATTCCAATCAGGTGCTGAACGGAGTTTACGGGCAGAAATTCGATGCCAAGGGCGCGCGCAAGTGGGGTGATTCGGGTTTGGTAGTTGTGCCTCTCGGAGCAGATCAGCAGATCTTCGTGCAGAACGTGCAGATTGGTACCGGCGCTCTCACCTATTGGGTTGATCAGGCCGGCTTCGGGGATTCCACGATTCAAGCGACGCGGCTCAATGGAGCGGGTAAGGTGATATGCCAGCAATTTCCCGTGTCCTCGCTGCCGGCGAATAAAGCGGGCTTGTCGTCGGGCATAGTCCGGTCTGGACTTTCTGCCGTGGCCTTTGAGGATGATCGCAGCGGTAACAACGGCATATACATCCAGAATGTAAACCGCAATTGCTCGTTGGGACCGACTGCGCCGCGATGAGCGGGAGTCAGACCCTTATCAGCGAACTGCGGATTCCTCGCTCCGCTCGGAATGACAAACATTTGTAATAGGCGGGCTCTAGCAATTGGCGATTGCTAATGCTTCATGGCTTGACCCCCAGTTTCGCGCGCATCTCTCGCGCTAGAGCGTCGACGGCTCGCATTTTGGTTTCGGCCAGCAGAGGAAGGTTTGGCACTCCGAGAGCCATCTCACAAGAAAGCAGCAAGGCTGTGATGGTTCCCTTGAGCTCACTGCGCAGATCTTGTTCCGCCTCCTGCCTGGCAATCAGCAGTTCGCGCTTGCGCCGATGTATGGCGGATCGCAATTCGCGCGATACGCGTTCGATCCCACTGATCGCGAAGTTTGAATAAACCGGGACAGCGGTGCCGATGTGTTTGAAAATCGTCTCTACATCGTCCGGTTCCGCGTCCAAGAGTAGTTGGTCGAGAACCACGGCTGAGAATTCATGGGCTTGTAGTTGGGCGACGGCTTCGTGCAGGGTTGCGGCTACTTGCACCGGCTCGGCGGTGACTTCCTGCAACGCGGCTGCGCAGTGTTGAGCTTTTGCGATGGCTGTAATAAGCAGAATCATGTCTGGTCAATCGCACGTCACTGGCCACAACGCGCGGTTGATAACACGGTGGTTACGCGGTTGTTTTTCTGAAATAGGTTTCATTGCGGGAGGGCGAGTCCGGGTTGGGATCAAAGCTCGGGAATGCTCCCTGACCGGTCAGCGGGATCAAAGCTCCCGGCTTTACTCGAGGTGTAGAGGAAGGAAACGTTCAGGACTCCCCGCAAGATTCCTCGGCCCGCTATCAAAAAAACGCGGGCCTTCGGGATGACGAGTCGCATATGGAGGTATCCGTTATTTATGCTTGAATCTCGTATTCTTTCAGCTTGCGATAAAGCGTAGTCTTGCCGATACCCAGCAGCCTCGCCGCCAATAGCTTATCGCCATTGAGCTGCGTAATCGTGTTTAGGATGGTTTTTCTTTCGAGTTCCGAGATCGGAATGATTTTGTCAGAACCGTCGCCGTCAACGATGGTAGTGCTGCTTCTGCCTGTGATGGGACCGGGTAAATCTGCAACCTGGATTTCGGGGCCGCTGTTCATGGCGCAAGCTCGGTGCAAACAGTTTTCCAGTTCCCGCACATTGCCGGGCCAATCGTAGGCAAGCAAGGCTTTGACGGCATCGTCGCTGAGGGTGCGTGGTTGCCCGAATTCTCGCGCCATTCGTTCCAGAAAATACATGGCCAACACTGGAGTATCCTGACGCCGCTCCCGCAGAGCGGGAATGCGCAAGTTCAACACATTCAAGCGAAAGTACAGGTCACGCCGAAACGTGCCTTGTGCCACCGCGACTTCCAAATCGCGATTGGTTGCGGCCAGGATGCGCACATTGATAGTTGTGCGTTTGGTGCTGCCGACTTGGCGAATCTCTTTTTCCTGGATGGCGCGTAATAGCTTGGCCTGCAAATCGACCGGGAGTTCGCCAATTTCGTCTAGGAACACTGTGCCGCCCTCAGCCATCGCCAGCAGTCCTTCTTTGGCCTGTACAGCCCCGGTGAAAGCGCCCTTCACGTAGCCGAACAACTCGCTTTCGATCAACGTGGGAACCAACGATCCGCAATCCACGGGGATGAATGGTTTGTCGCGAAATGGGCCAGAGAAGTGAATCGATCGCGCAACTATTTCTTTTCCCGTGCCACTCTCGCCTAGAATCAACACGGGATGGCTGCTTACCGCTGCTTTCGCGATCATGCGGTAGAGTCTTTCCATCTCGGGGGCGTGTCCCACGATACTTCCGAAACCCAGCTTGGATTTGATTTTTTCGCGCAACATGCGGTTTTCAGTTTTCAGGCGTAAGTGAGCCGCCACTCGCTCCAACAAAAGCTTCAGCTCATCGATGGTGAACGGCTTGGTTACGTAGTCGTAGGCGCCATTTTTCATAGCTTGCACGGCCGATTGCACCGTGGCGTAGCCGGTAACTACGACGATCTCAGCATCGGGTCGCCGCTGCTTGATCTTGTGCAAGGCCTCCAGCCCGCCAGCACCGGGCAACTTCAGATCGAGCAAAACTACATCGATTGGCTGCGAATCGATGAGCCGGTAGGTGTGTTCGGCCGATTCAGCGACCATGGTATTGAAGCCCAACGACTGCGCCACTTCGCGGCAGACGTCACGAATGGCACGCTCGTCATCGACGATTACCAGGTTCAGTAAATTCGCCGCCTCGAGCTGTGGCGGATTAAAAGCATGGGCTACTGCGCTTGTCATACAGATTTTCCTCTTCTGGCTTTTGCTTTTCTGGTGCTGCGGGGCTTGTGATTTGGGACCGGGCTTTCGTTAGCGGCTTCGGGAACTTTGGAGGGATTGGATCCGACTCCAGCCCGCGGGAGATAGACAACCACCCGCGTGCCTCGTCCGGCTTCACTCTCCACTTCGATGGTTCCACCTTCGTGAGTTACGATCCGGTAAACAGTTGCGAGACCGAGGCCATTGCCCGCACCCGGCTTCTTAGTGGTGAAAAAGGGCTCGAAAAGGCGGGCACGGGTTTCGGGGTCAATGCCGCGACCGGTATCGCTGACGGCGAGAGCGACCCAGGAATCGCAAAACTGATTATGGGCTTCGCGCCCCAGTTTGGCGCCATCGTAATTTCTGGTACTGATGGTGATGCGGCCGCCAGCGGGCATGGCGTCCCGCGCATTCAATACCAGATTGAGGATGATCTGCTGAACCTGAGCCGGATCCATTCGTACCACACTGAGGTCAGTGGCAAGCTCTGGGATGAGCTCGATGTCCTCACCAATCAATCGGGTTAACAGATTACTGATCTCGGATACAACGTCGTTCAAGCAAAGCAGACAGGGCTCGACAGCCCGTTGACGCGCCACCGCCATCAACTGCTGGATAAGCCCGGCGCCCTGTTCTCCGGCTTTGCGGATCTCCTCAGCAAAACGACGCAACCGGCTGTCCGGTTCCAGGCCGGCCAGAATCAGTTCGCTGCAGAGCACCATCCCGGTCAGCAGATTATTGAAGTCATGGGCAACGCCTCCAACCAGGCGGCCAATGGCCTCCATTTTGTGGGCATCGCGCAACTGTTGTTCCGTCTGCGGACGCGCTACAGTCTCCTCGGCTCTTACTTGCAATTGTGCAATCGCGCTCATAGTTCTCAATTGTTCGTGGTTAATTTTTTGGATCGCAGCCACGCATTAGCTAGGTCGCTCCCCATTTGGGAAGTCTAGGTGGATCAGCCTAACGAGCGCTGTGATGGTTGAACAAGAATTTGCCGCATCGGAATGAGTCCAAAATGGGAGGAATGAGTTACCGCGAACTCGTAGGCAGGCAACGTCGAAGCCTGCTTCACTGACAGTTCAGCCTTGGGATTGAATAGGCTGGGCGAGTCGAAAAGTTAGGCGATGTCCTGTGGAAAACCGGACATCGTCTTTGAAATGATTCGATGAAGATTCGCTGCCAATCGCGGAATTTAGCCCAGACCCAATTATTGTCGGCGAGCTGATGTAGGAAATACCTTTGGCGAAAATGCTGGATGTCCGCAAAGGAATGGTTTTCCCGTTCACGACCATCGATACAAGCGTGAGACGCAGGTAGCCCGGATCATGCGGTGCTGCGGATGCCTTTGCCGCCATCACGCTGCCAGTGATTAGCGCACCGCGAGGCACGATGGTTTTCTCGCCGACGATTACCGGATCATCAAGTACCGCTGAGAAAGAATCTCCAACTCGAACGCCTCCGCTGGACAATGGGAGTTGCAACCGAACGTTAAGTTGGGTTCCGGCGGGAATTTCGTCGAGGTCGAATCTCTTTGTGGGAGAGATGCCGGCGCCCTCGGAAACGCGATCAAAGGGAAGCTGATCACGCTTGGCATTGTCAGCAAGTCCCGAGGCGCCAACTTGGTGAGAGCACGCCGCCGAGCACAACAGAGTCGCCATTAACATGCAGAGTAACCTGATTCGTCGGCTCGGTTGCGGCGATCTCTTCATTGGCGGTCCTGCCGGAGTGGCTTAGATCGAAGTCGCAAAGAAGATGCCATCTGAAAGAAGCGTTGAATCAAGGGCTTACACGGAGGATGCGTCGACCCTGATGTAGATTTTGCCCTCTGGAATGTAGCCTCCACATTCAAGGCCACGCGAAAGTCAGTCTATTACGGGCGTGTTTCGGTCACTTCCAATGCCGCAGGATTCGTCAGCTTCGGTGTGTCCGTTTTTATGAGGGCAGCCTTGGCCACTGCGACGAGCGGCTTTAACGCGCGCACGGAGACTCCAAGCGTTCCTCCCGAGAAGCCATCGATATAGGCTGCGTTGATGCCAATCACTTCCCCACGCGAATTGAAAACCGGTCCGCCGCTGCCTCCATGGGCGGTGGGCGCGTCATAGATCAATTTGTCTCCTACGACGTCTCCGAGGTGCCCGCAGGTCGAGGACGGCCTGATCAACGACAACGCCGCCAGTTCGTTAGCTGCGCCCTGATCGTCTCGGCGGTAAGCGAGGCGATCGTAAACCGCAGGGGGTGATTTCGCTACCATGCCCAACACACCCATAGGGTATCCGACTACGGCGACCAGTTCTCCCGGAGTTGGAGTGTCCGCGGCCAGAGGTATGGGCCGAAGCTGATGGACAGCTTGTATATCTTCGATGTGGAGAACCGCCAAATCTCCCTGCGCCGAGACGACTGCGGGCGTGATGTTTACCGGAGTAGGCAAGCCCGGGAAGAATGCTAAAAGCTTCTCCAGATGCGGTACGGCGCCTTTGCGAATCAACAAAGTGGATTGAGGATCTTCATACCACGGCTCGGCCACATGACGGTTGGTCGCGAGCAATCCGTCCGAAACGACAAAACCAGTGCCAGAAATACGGGCGCGAAACTCTGGACGTTGTCCGCTGAACCCCACCTGATAGATGCCGAAAATGTAGCAGATGGAATCACGATAACGGTGCAACACCACCTCGGGCATGGCTTGCTCTTGTTCGAGTTGGTCTACTTTGTTTCCGAGTTGTTGCACCTGTCGCTGCAGGTCATCCTTCGGTTGCGGGTCAGGTGGCTTCGCTGCGGGGTAGTAGCGAGCCATGAGAGCGATGCCAAAGAGCAGGCAGAATCCCAGCACCCCTTCGAGCATGCGCTGCCACAGGGTGCAGACTGGCTCTTCTCGAACTTGAGGATCGCTTTCGGTCATGAAAATATTGCAGGCTGCGCTATCGGCGAATGGAGGAAGAATCTTGCGCCGGTGCTGGAGCTATGAGTCTTTTATATTGTCCCCTTCCCGCTCTATGGTTCCTAGGGTACGGAGGACGATGTACAAGTGGGACGTGAGAGGCCAAAGACCAAAAAGGGATTTTAGCGCCGGCTCAAATACTTATGTCGTGTGGAGATTACTCGCACGCGGCAAGCTCAGCCCAAAATCGCGATACATCATGTTATAATTTTGCATCTAAGCTGCCGCTTTAGCTGACGGAGGATTGTATCGATAAACGCTTTATCCGCACGAACGACCGTATTCGAGCGCGTGAAATCCGAGTGATAGGAGACGAAGGGGAACAGATCGGCGTAATGCCCCCTTACGAAGCGCTCAAAATGGCCCGCGAAAAAAACCTGGATCTGGTTGAAATTTCGCCCACCGCAGTTCCTCCCGTATGCCGAATCATGGATTATGGGAAATTTCTTTACCAACAGGAGAAGAAAGAACGCGAGGCCAAAAAGCATCAGAAGACGATCACGGTCAAGGAAGTCAAGTTTCGTATCAACGTGGATGA
>DASYOD010000108.1:0-5126 GCA_036008085.1 Terriglobales bacterium | reverse complement strand
GCGCGCTGTACGTCTGCGACGTCCGAAGCGCCCGTGGCCAGCAACACCGGCTTCTGCTTACTGGCAATCTTGCGCAGCATTTCCGGCCAAGTGATATCTCCAGAGCCAATTTTGAAAATCTCTACATGAGTATCCAGCATATCGACCGCGTCGAGATCATATGGGGCTGAAAAATAATCAATGCCGCACGCTTCGCATTCGCGTTTGAGAACCGGCGTCCATTCCCAGGGCAAAGCGGCTTCCTGGTACACCTGAAACACAGATTTTTTCCATTGGGATTGATGCGAGATCTGACGGCCCAAGGCTTGAAATCCTTTTTCGCTCACGATTCTTGACGCCCGGAAGTTCTGGAACTTCGCCGCATTCGCACCCGCTTCGGCACAGAGTCTGATGAGCCGTTTAGCGCGCTCCAGATCCCCATCATGATTCGCCGAAATATCAGCCACAAAGTATGTGGGATTATCCGAGCCTACGTTTTTTTTTCCCAATTTCAGATAAGCCATTCAAAACCCAGATAAAAAATCGGTTCGATCGCGTAATGCTGCGTCAGCCCTCTTGCAGCGCTTTCTGCCTTACATCACGGTTTAATTCGATCAATTCAGGCTCACGCTCCAAAAGCGCCAGCACATCACGCCAGGAAAAACTGTCGTCGTTGTCCATGCGTTCGTAAATTGCACGGATGAAAGTCAGATCCTCCGGCGTATCGAGCGTCCACCGGTAATCGCTGTGATCGGCCTTACCTCTAACGGCGAGAATTTCGAAACGATCTGGATTCTCGTAGATGTAAGGCGTAACGTGTGCTCGCTGATAAGAAAATCGCGCTTCCTCCCACACGTGTGTCAAAGCATCGCCAGTCATGACCTCCGTATCAAGACCACGAGGATAAGTGCGGTGTAGAGCGTTGCTGGCGTAATCAGGCTTGCAGCTATGGAACGCGCGAATAGTATGCCCGGTGACTTCAGCGTCTATGAGAGGACAGTCGGAAGTAATGCGAACAATTGTGTCTGCCCCGACCCACTTCGCCGCATGGTAGTAACGATCCAGCACGTCATTCTCTTCGCCGCGAAACGCTCGTACAGAGAGTCGCTCGCACTCCGCAACAATCGCGTTGTCGGTGGCTGAAGTAGTGGTCGCCACCACGATTTCGTCAATGAGGTCGGCACGCTGCAAGCGTCGCACAACGCGCGCGAGTACGGTTTCGCCTCCAAGATCTATCAGGACCTTGCCGGGTAAACGAGTGCTACTCATTCGAGCCTGGATGATGGCAGCAACCTTCATGCTTGTGCTTTATGCGCGGACGCGCAACTCATTTTCCTCAGGCAAGGGGACTAAGCCGGGGAAGTTCTCAGCCATAATTTCATAAAGTTCATCCGCGCTCAGCCACTGAGAATTGTTATCACTGCTGTAGCGGAATCCCTCGGGAAGCGCACGAGTTTGATTCCAATTTTCTTTGCGCCACCAGGGATGCGCTGGTTGGATCACGTACATATCGTCGGTCTCGATCGCCTGGCGCGCTTCGTCTTCCGAAATCAACACTTCGTGCAACTTTTCCCCCGGACGAATTCCAATCGCCTCCACATCGCAACCGGGAGCGACTACTCCGGCCATTTCCATCAGGTTCATGCTCGGAATCTTGGGAACGAAAATTTCCCCGCCATGCATTTGCTCGATACAGCGAATGACCAGTCTGACTCCCTGCTCAAGGGTGATCCAGAAACGCGTCATGCGTGGATCGGTAACGGTGATTTTGCCGCGCTTGCTCTGCTCGCGAAACATTGGAATCACGCTGCCTCGACTTCCCAGCACGTTCCCGTATCGCACGCAACTGAAGCGAGTATCTTGCGCCCCGGAGTAGGAATTGGCTTGAATGAACATTTTTTCAGCGCAGAGTTTGGTCGCGCCATACAAGTTAATCGGGTTTACCGCTTTGTCGGTGCTCAGGGCCAGGACGCGGCGAACGCCGCGATTAATCGCAGCATCGATGACATTCCGCCCGCCCATGATGTTGGTTTGGATGGCTTCGAACGGGTTGTATTCGCAGGCGGGAACCTGCTTCAAGGCGGCCGCGTGAATTACGACCGTTACCGCTGAAAAGGCGCGTTCCAGGCGCTGCGCGTCACGCACGTCGCCAATGAAATAACGCAGGGTGGTGTGGTCGAACCCGGAGACGCGCATATCGTGCTGTTTGAGTTCATCCCGGCTGAAGATGATCAGCTTTTGCGGACGATATTCGCGCAGCATCACTTCGACGAACTTTCTGCCGAAAGAACCCGTACCGCCGGTCACCAATACAACCTGCTCGGACCAGTTCATCAATGCAATCCCCGAAATAGAATGCGCTTGAAAAACCAAGCTGCGCCTGCGAGCGCACCGCAAAAACTGTTATTTTCCTGCGCCAGTATAACGGACAAAAGCAGCGATCGAGCTCCAGGAACCCCCGTTAACACTAAGGAACCTACCTCATTCGGAGCGCTGACTGTTGACCTTGCAGTGCTAGACTGTGCCCAATTGCCGTAATAGCGAGAGTGACAAGAAGTGAGGTCGAGCTGTGTTTTAAATAACAGTCAAAAGACGAGGCTGGAAAGCAACCCCTCCCCTGATTTTCTTGTGAACACTGATGGATTCGGGACCACTAGTACCGTTGAACGGCAAGACCGTGCGCGAATTGCAACCATCGTTCTCGATGGAGTTCAACCGCAATGTTGTCAGCGGTTATGGCGTCCCCGCGCACGATTCGCTTCTACGCGAGTACGTACGCGTCCTGATTAAAAGCAAGTGGGTTGTGATTACGACTGTATTGCTTTTCGTAAGCGTGGTCACAATTTCTACTCTTCGCACAACCCCCATCTACGAAGCGGTGGGCAGCATCGCCATCAACAAGATGGATCCCGTTACTTTTAACTTGAAGGATTCCTCCAGCAGCGTTGACTACTACGATCCCGCCGATTTGGATACCGAGGTTCGAATCCTGAAGAGCGACTTGCTGGCTCTTCAGGTAATCCGGCAGTTGAATCTTGATAAGCAACCGGAAGGGGCAAAAGCCAAAACCTCTTCATCTCTGGAATTGGCCACAGACGGCATGCAGCCCGATTCGGCAAAGACTTCCGCCGCTCTCAGCGAGTTCAAAAACAACCTCCAGGTTTCGCTCGTTCCGAATACCAGAATCATCGAAATCCGTTATCGGAGCGCGGACAAGAATCGCGCAGCCAGCGCGGTAAACACGCTCGCCAGTACTTATGTCGAACAGAATTTTAAAACGCGGTTCGAGTCGACCATGCAGGCGTCGGATTGGCTTTCCAAACAGTTAGTGGATCTGCAAATCAAAGTTGAGACCTCACAGGAAAAACTGGTCAAGTACCAGAAAGAGCATGAAATTCTTGGCATTGATGAAAAACAAAATATAACTACCGCCAAGCTGGATGAATTGAATCGCGAGTTGACCGCAGCAGAATCTGTCCGGATGGAAAAGGAATCGATTTATCACCTGGTGCAGTCTGGAGATACTGATTCGATAGTAGCCGCCGCCAATGTTGACGGCGCTGCCAGAGGTTCTAGTGCCAATTCGGCGTTGTTGGAAAAACTGCGAGAGCAGCAGGCCGATCTGAAAATCCAGGTCGCGCAACTGAGTACGCAGTTCGGCCCCTCTTATCCAAAATTGGCGCAGCTGAACAGCCAACTCAAGGAAGTAGATGCACAAATCCAAAGTGAAATGCGCAAGGTAGCAGCCCGTTTGCGCGGCGATTACATGGCCGCGGTGCAGCGGGAAAGCATGCTGCGTAGCGCACTGGAGCAACAGAAGCAGCAAGCCAACAAGCTAAATGAAAGCGCCATCGAATACAGTCTGCTCAAACGCGATGTGGACGCCAACCGTACGCTCTCTGAAGGATTGTTGGAGAAACTAAAAGAAGCCGGGGTGACGGCAGGCTTGCGTTCTAATAACTTTCGCATCGTCGACGCAGCGCGTGTTCCCACGTCGCCTGCAGGACCTAACATTTTGCGAAACCTGGCCTTTGCATTGGCGCTAGGGTTCTCCACCGGAATCGGTTTGGCATTCTTGCTTGAAAGCATGGACAACACGGTGCGAACTCCGGAGCAGGCGCAGACGATTTCAGCACTGCCGTCATTAGGAATGATTCCACTTGGGTCACGAAGCACGCGAGAGATGCGTGGAGGCGCGAAGCTGGCGCTCGCTTCGTCAAAAGAGGCCGTCGAACTGGTGACGAAATCGCGTCCCCGGTCACAGATGGCGGAATCTTATCGCGCGCTGCGTACTTCCCTACTCCTCACATTTCCTGGAGGGCCGCCCAAAGTTATTCTCATTACCAGTGCGCTGCCGGAAGAAGGCAAAACCACTACCAGCGTCAACTCCGCGATTGTGCTCGCGCAGAAGGGCACGCGGGTTCTGCTGATTGATGCCGACCTCCGCCGTCCCAGCATTCACAAGACACTCGGAATGGGCCCGACCGTCGGCCTGAGCCATGTCCTGACCGGAACCGCGAGCCTTCAACAGGCGATTATTCCATCGACGATTTTGCCCGATTTATTTCTCCTGCCAGCCGGTACGCCGCCGCCGAATCCAGCCGAGCTTCTGGCCTCAACGAAGATGAAGAACGTTCTTGACGAGCTGCGAAAACATTATGACCACATCGTCATCGATTCTCCGCCCACGCTGTCGGTGACCGACGCCGTGGTTATGTCTACCACGGCCGACGCGGTGGTTCTCGTCATTCGCTCGGGGCACACAACCAAACCCGCCTTAAGACGCGCCCGCGATATTCTCCTGCAAGTGAACGCGCGCGTGTGCGGAGTTTTGGTGAATGCCGTCAATCTCAATTCGCCTGACTATTATTATCACTACGAATATCAGGGAAAATACGGCCACGGCTACTACCAGGAAGATACTTCGAACCACGCGGAGGCGGTGATGCCTGATGCCACTTCCAGCGGAGCTTAACGTGTGGGGCATTCGCGAAAAACGTACGTGTTCGAAGACCATCGCATGACGATTGCGATTCGAAGCCCAGCCCGCAAAACTATCTTCTTAGCCGTCTGCCTGACGCTCACCACGGTTTATATCGGATTCGTTGTCCGTGGGTTTGTTGCCGATCATTTTTCAGAGAAACTTG
>DASYOD010000107.1:0-2752 GCA_036008085.1 Terriglobales bacterium | reverse complement strand
ACTTGGCCACTGGGCTTTTTGGGGCGTGCTGACTGTGCTCGTTATTGGCTTGACCGTGCGCGCGCAGGGTTCCTCTAGCCAACAGCAAGCGCCGGATGGGAGGGAGGTATCAGGGTTCTTGGGTGACTACTCCAGCCTGGTTCCCGATCCGAAGAATGGCGACTTGCTCCTCTACGAGAAAGACGCGAACGTCCTGAAGAAATACAACAAGTTTATTTTTGATCCCGTTACGATCTATCTGCTTCCCGAGGCTCAAACGCGTGGTTTCGACCCCGACGACATGGAACGACTGGCCAAGTATTTCCACGATGCTGTCGCGGACGAACTCGCGAAGTCCGGAAGCTACGAAATTGTAACGACTCCAGGACCAGACGTAGCTGAATTGAACGTAGCGATCACCAATGTGGAACCCACGGGCGGCAAGAAGAATGCAGCCGTGACGGCGGCGACAACCGCTGCTTCTGTTGCGACCGTACCTGGCATCAGCCTGGCGGTTCCCAGGCTCAGTATTGGCAAGGTCAGCATCGAAGGGGAAATGCTCGATTCTACGTCTGGCGACCGGTTGGCGGCATTTGTGACCGGTAAAGGAGGTCGCCGTTGGTTCAGCGGCTTCAACGCTTATAAGAAGTGGGGCGACATCGAGGCCGCATTTCGGTATTGGGCAAAGGATTTTCGCAAGCGCCTAGACGAGGCGCACGGAGCGTAGCCACGACAATCGAATGGAGCATACAGTCTCACCGATATTCTTCGCCGTAGGGATGTTCCACCATTCGGCCGATGTCGAAATTGCGGCGGCCGATAGTGTCTGGGTCCCGGCCCTGAATGATGGCATTGAGCAATCTGGGGTGACTAGGATGAGTCGCCGGGGGCTTTTGGACTGAATCTATCAGGAGCCCAGGCATTTCAAGAAACTTAACAAAGGAGAAAGCGAAAATTGAAAGCAAGAACGGTACTCTGCTGTTTGTGTTTTTGGCTCGGATGCGTTGCTATTCCGAGCACGTCGTATGCGCAGTCCGCGAGTGACAACCCCAGCGTCACGGGGCAATTGAACGACGCGAAGACAATCGTAGCGAAAATCACGAAAGATGCCGCGCAGATGGAGTCTTACACACGACGCAGCAGGCTGAATTGGGAAACGCACGCCGAGACGCTTGAAAAAATCAAGCGTGACGTAAACGAACTGCAGCAGAATATGCGCGGCTTACAATCGCACCAGACTGTGGCGAGTCCTTGGCAACAGGATGCAATCGATCGCATAACCGGGCTCGCGAATGATTTGGCTACGAATATGAATGCCACCATCGATCGCCTGAACAAAAACAAAAGCCAGCCGACTGCTCCGCCCTATCCCGAGTATCTAAAGGCGAATGCTCAAATCGCCAGCGATCTCTCCGATGAGATCAATGCGGCGATCGATTACGCCCAAAACAAAGTGAAGCTGGACAGTTTGGGCCAACAGTTGGATTCTTCTGCAAAATAATCCTGCGAGAAATTGTCACGAGAGCAGATTCCCGCCGCCATCCGCGAACTCACCGACACCCAATGTCTCGAGCTGCAGCTCATCAAAAACCTGCAACGCGCCGACGTGCACGAACTCGATGAAGCGCGGAGCTACGCAGCCTTGATGAAGCTCGAACCGCGAACCTACACCATCGAAACGCTCGCCGAGAAAATCGGGAGATCGGCTTTACGCCCGCCTGCGCCTGATGCATCTCGTCGAAGAAGCGCAACAAGCGTCTTACACCGGGAAGCATTCGGTCGCGCATGCGTTTAAAATCGCCCGCCTGCAGCCGGACGACCAGAAACGCGCTTTGCAGGAATGCTTTCCCGGACATCGCAACGCATCCGCCATCTTGAAAGACCGGAAAACGGAAGCCGTCACCGTGCGGCAGCTGCGCGAGTGGATTGAACAGGAGATCCACCTTGACATCACCCACGCGCCGTTTGACCCGCAGGATGAAGCCCTGCTGCCCGAAGCAGGCAGTTGCGCCAAATGCCCGGAACGGACCGGAAACAATCCGCTTCCGTTTCCGGAAGTGCGCCAGAAATCCATCTGTACCGATCGGGCTTGTTACCGCAGAAAACTCGAGGCATTCGTCCAACTTCACAGCAAGCCTCTCGAAACGGCAGGGAGAAACCGCTGCTGGTTTCACAGGCTCCGGCGTGGCGGGCTCCGCACACAACCACGAAGGACAGGGCCATCTCGGTCCAATTACCCGGCTGCATGCAGGGAATGCCTTCCCGAACTGAGGGGAACACAGGCGTGGACCGTCGTGCCATGCTTGGGTTCTGAATCGACGGAAAGCTGCCCATCCACCAGCTTCAGACGCTCCGCCATGCTGGTAAGGCCGAGCCCGGGAGTTTTCATTGCTTCTTGAACGTCAAAACCGGATCCCGAATCGCTCACGGTGAGGTGGATCGCATGCGAGGCGTAGCACAGCTCCACGTCGAAGTGCCGCCCGCCGCTGTGCTTGACCGCATTTCGCAAGGCTTCCTGTAAGATGCGGAAAAGGCAAAGTGAAATCTCCTGTGGCACGGTGGATGGGATGTTATAGTCTGCAAAGTTGACTACAAGTTTCTGCTGCGCAGAGAGATCTCTGCAGAATCCCCGCATGGCCGTTACTATGCCTAGATGCTCAAGCTTTGACGAATGTAACTCGTGCGACAGGGACTGGATATCGGTCGCTACGCCCGACGCTTGGTCCCGCAGGACGCCAACCCGCTTTTGGACTTCGGCAGGCAAGTCAGGAGA